>JAYVAI010000268.1:0-3962 GCA_043751075.1 Cyclobacteriaceae bacterium
AAATCTTTGTGTCATGTATGGTTAAATATTTCCCATTGTTTAAACCATACTTAATAGGTTCTCCTAAATCCTTTGTCTTGTTGCACGAAGTCAGGATTACACTTATTGTCAGGTAGTAAATAATTTGTTTCATATTAATCTGTCTGTCCAAAAGGGGCTTGCCGCCAATCCCCAAATATCCAAACTAAATTATCAAAACCTGCACCCATCCCCAATAGTCCACCACTTTTATGTTTTCCAATCCTATAACGATTAAATCTTGGTCATATATAATCTCCTTTGCTTTAAACACTATTTTGATTTACTTTCAAAAACGAATCTCACCCTTTAACCTTTCACTAAATGAAAACACTCCTCTATTTTCTTTGTATCCTGTCGATGGTAAGCAACGCAATGGCCGCACCCCTTCGCATTGGCGTGGCGGGATTGACTCATTCGCATGTTCATTGGATTCTTGGCCGGCCTGCCAAAGGCGACATTGAACTCGTTGGTATTGCAGAGCCAAACAAAGAGTTGGCAATACGGTTTCTTGAGCGGCACAAGTTGCCTATGTCGCTGTGGTATGCTTCGTTGGCCGAGATGATAGAAAAAACAAAACCCGAAGCAGTTACCGCCTTTGGTTCAATCTTCCAACATTTGGAAGTGGTGAAGATGTGCGCTCCTCGTGGCATCCACGTGATGGTGGAAAAACCGTTGGCCATAAGCGTGGATCATGCAAACCAGATGCAGGCACTTGCCAAAAAGCACAACATACAATTGCTCACCAACTATGAAACCACCTGGTATGCCACCAATCATAAAGCGTTTGAATTTTCTCAGCAGGGAGCCCTCGGCAAACTAAGAAAAATTGTTGTGCACGATGGCCACGAAGGCCCGAAGGAAATTGGTGTGAACAAAGAATTTTTGGATTGGCTTACCGACCCAAAACAAAATGGGGGAGGGGCAGTGATAGATTTTGGTTGTTATGGTGCCAACCTGATCACGTGGTTAAATGGTGGCCAGCGGCCTGTGTCGGTGGTGGCCGTGCTGCAACGCTTCAAGCCGGATATTTATCCCAATGTAGATGACGAAGCCACCATCGTGTTGGAGTTTCCCGAAATGCAAGGCATCATTCAGGGATCGTGGAACTGGCCCTTTGCAAGAAAAGATACGGAGGTGTATGGTGCCACCGGCTACGCCATAGCAGACAACCGCTCAAAACTGCGTGTGCGCCTGAAAGGTGACAAAGAAGAAAAAACAGAAACATTGGAAGAGCGGGCTGCCCCATACAACGATCCGTTTGCATTGCTGGCCGCAGTGATCAAAAAAGAAATCATATTGCCGCCCAACGATCTTTCTTCCTTGGAAAACAATATGATCGTAGTGGAGATTTTAGAAGCGGCCATCCAAAGCGCGAAGACGGGAAAGAAGGTGATGTTACAATAAAGGAACGCAGATGACACAGATTAAGCATTTTCCACGATCGTTCTATTGATTTTCATTTGCCTGTTCACTTCGCAGGTTTTTGCCGAACAGTTTCTAATAGGTTATTTTGCACGTAATACACAAAAATGACCAACTGGTTCAAAAGTTTGTTTGAGGGTTTGAACTGGAGAAGAAATATTTACATTTCTCTGTTGCTCAGTGTCATGCTGGTGATGGCACTGTACTCACTCAGCCGCATCGGGTTTTATTTTTTCAATACCGGGTTTTTTCCTGACATGACGCTATCTCGCTTTGCGCGGATCATGTTGGGCGGCCTCAAGTTCGATGTGTCGGCCATTCTGTATTCCAACTCACTGTTTATTTTGTTGATGATACTTCCGCTTACTGTACGTTTTAAAAAATGGTATCAGCAAATCCTCAAATGGGTTTTCATTAGTGTCAACTCCATCGCCCTCGCTATCAACACATCCGATTTTATTTATTACCGGTTCACCCTTCGCAGAACTACTGTGAGTGTGCTTGCCCAATTTGAAAATGAAAAAAATAAAGCCTTGTTGTTTCTTCAGTTTCTTTGGGATTATTGGTATGCAGTAATTTTTTGGATTGCATTGGTGTGGCTATTGGTGCAGGGATATAAGCGCTTTAAAATTGAAGGACCGCAATTAAAAAACACCTGGGTATTTCATATTTCTTCCATTGCTATGTTGCTGTTGGTAAGTTATCTTTTTTTTGGAGGGGCGCGGGGCGGCTTTCGTCACAGCACACGGCCTATCACGTTGAGCAATGCGGCTGAGTTTGCCAAAGTGCCAAAAGATATAAACCTCGTGCTCAACACACCCTTCGCACTCATGCGCACAGCCAAAGCTACGGTAATCCAGAAGGTAAATTATTTTGAAAGCGAAGAACAACTCGCCAATGTATTCGACCCATTGAAAATACCCACAGATACTTCGGCATTCAAATACGACAATGTGGTAGTGATCATCATCGAAAGTTATTCGAAAGAATTTGTGGGCAGCTATAACAAATGGATGGGGGACCGCAATCATGGATACACGCCTTTCATGGATTCATTGATCGGTGTTAGCCGCGCCTTTGAGTTTTCAATGGCCAACGGAAGAAAATCGATTGACGCCATGCCTTCGGTGATTTGCAGTATTCCGTCCATAGAAGTGCCGTATGTGCTCTCGCATTATTCGGGAAACAAAATAAACAGCACAGCCAGTTTATTAAAGGAGAAAGGATATTACTCTGCCTTCTTTCATGGGGCACCAAACGGATCCATGGGTTTCAATGCCTTTGCAAACCTATGTGGCTTTGATGATTATTTCGGCAAAGATGAATACAACAATGATGATGATTACGATAATATCTGGGGAATATGGGACGATAAGTTCTTTCAATATTTCGCTGCGAAGATGAACACCTTCAAGCAACCCTTTCATACTACCTTGTTCACAGTTTCTTCTCACCATCCGTATAAACTGCCCAAAGGATTTGAAAGCAAATTCAAAAGAGGTGACAAAGACATCCATCGCACCATTGAATACACCGACTATTCATTAAAGAAATTTTTTGAAACAGCTTCAACCATGCCGTGGTATAAAAACACGTTGTTTGTTTTTACTGCCGACCATGCCTCGGCAGAGATTGCTTTTCCGGAATACAATACAGCATGGGGTTATTTTTCTGTGCCCGTTTTCTTTTTCAAGCCCGGCAGCGACTGGCATGAATTTAAACCGGAGATCATTCAACAGACCGACATCATGCCTACCATACTCGGTTATTTAAATTATGATAAGCCATACATTGCCTTTGGCCGCGATGTATTTAAAGATGGTGAAAAACCCTTCGCTTTCAATTACCTCGATCAGTTGTATCAATCCTTTCGGGGAAATTATCTGTTGCAATTTGACGGAAGCAAGTCAGTAGGTTTATATGATTTCAAAAACGACAAACTGTTGAAAAAAAATCTGGTGAACGAATTGCCCGACACGGTTCAGCACATCGAACTACATTTGAAAGGGCTCATCCAACAATATAACAATCGCATGGTGGACGATAACCTGACCCGCGAAGGGAGCCAGATGAAGAAAGTCAGTCAGCCACAGTAACGAGCGTTTTTAGTGCCGATGCACTAATACCGAGTTGAATAATTATCATAGATGTATTGGCGCGCCCGGTGTCGAATGTTACAAAGCCGTTGGTATCCACCTTCACAGAGTTGCGCACCACGTAGCTCACTTCATCGCCCCACAAGTATAAAACACGGAGTGTAAAGCCTGCATTATTTTTATTTTTTGGATTTGTATAGAAGCCGGCACCCAGCCCATAGTTCAGTCCGGTATCTTTCACATTGTTGATCACCTCGCGCTGATCGTCATTGAAAATAAAATCAACAATGTTTTTATCAATCTTGGTTTTGGTGTTGTAAAGTTTCAACCCAAGCAAGCCATCCACAAAAGGAGTTATTTGTCCGCGTTCAAATTTTGGGCGCAAGCGTCCAATGGCATTCCAGGTAAACACATTGTAGGTTG
>JAYVAI010000269.1:0-10650 GCA_043751075.1 Cyclobacteriaceae bacterium
GTAGGCAAAAAATTAACCCCCAATGAGCAAGAAAAAAAGTCCGTCAAAAGGAAAGCAAAAAGTGGGCAAATCAAACCTTTTGCTTAAGAAAAGAGTGATCAGCGGTTTGTATCGTTTTACAACAGCAAAGGCATGGCTTGAACCCATGCGTCCATCCAATTCACCGTTGCCCGAGAGGCCTCAAACCCCTCTGCCAAGCATGCCAATTCCTGTCAGGATTCCACCTACATTAAAGACAATACCGACTAAGCCAATACCTCTGAAACTTTACTGGGAGGAACTAAGACTTGATGTAGATGGAAAGTATCCGCAAATGCAAGCAAGTGGAAAACTAAGGAGCCTGTTTCATGATATTTGCTGGGTAGCATCAATAAAAAAGACGGGGACTAATATTTATGAGGGAAAGATATGGTACGCACATGGAACCCCGCTTTTTCGATTTACAAGTATCAAGATAAGTGTAACCTGGAATTTGCTGATGAACCCACAACAGGCTGTGGTTACGTTCTCAGGTAGCGGCCTCGTAAGCCGATCTATGGTTTTTAAATATCATTCGCCTTACTTCCATGATGTTGAATTTGAGTTTGACTATGAGGAAGGAATAACTCCGGTAATCGAGATTGGAACGCATGACCATCCAAACCGTCCGTCCACATTGGTCAATGAGAAACTTTCAATCAATACTGTTTTTAAAAGGGCCGGATTCAATGTGACCAATACCAATAAGGTGTCTCAAATCCCCTCCAATAGCGCAGGAACAAATACGCAATGGAGCGACAATGAAATGCATGATGCAATGCAAACCTATTGGAGCAAAAATGCAAATAAAGCCCAGTGGTCTTTGTGGACACTTTTTGCGCGACAGCATGAAGAGGGAAATACTTTGGGTGGTGTTATGTTCGATGAAATCGGACCCAACCACAGACAAGGCACTGCTATTTTTTATGACTCATTTATCTCTGAAAGGCCCACGTCAAATGCTGATGCGTTTGTTGCCAGGATGAGGTTTTGGACTGCCGTTCATGAAATGGGTCATGCATTTAATATGGCCCACTCTTGGCAAAAGGAAATGGGAGATCAATGGATTCCCAATCTAACAGATGAAGATGAGGCCAGAAGTTTTATGAATTATCCTTACAGGGTCAATGGAGAAGAGGCAACATTCTTCTCAAATTTTCAGTACAGGTTTTCCGATCAGGAACTTTTGTTCCTAAGGCATGCGCCCAGCGAGTTTGTTCAAATGGGAAATGCCGCCTGGTTTGACAACCACGGGTTTGAGTGGACGAAGTCTGAAATAGCACATGGCCTCGAATTAGTAGTGCGAACCAACAAACAAGTAGCTGAATTTGAATTTCTCGAGCCGGTTTGTGTTGAACTGAAATTGAAGAACGTAAGCACGCAACCAATTGGAATAGAAGATAAAGTCCTTGAGGATGCACACTGTGTTACAATCATAGTAAAGAGAGAAAACAAGGAAGCCCGGGTTTTCAGGCCTTTTGCAAACCCCTGTTTTAAATCAAAGAATGAATCCCTTCAACCAGGAAACTCTAAATATGGAACGCATTTTATTTCAGCAGGAATTGGCCAATGGTATATTGACGAGCCAGGATATTACCAACTGCAGGCATGCGTGAAAACGGAAAATGGATATGTGGTATCCAATATATTCCGCATTCGGGTAACCCCTCCAAGCCACTATGATCAGTCGCTGATTGCTCAGGATTATTTTTCTGATGATGTAGGCCGCGTTCTCCAGTTTGATGGCAGTGTGGCTATGGCCGGGGCAAACAATACGCTCCAGTTAGTTACTGATAAACTCGTAAAATCGAATGCAGCAGTGCATGCCAACATTGCTTTGGCCATACCCAAGTCGAGGGGGTTCAAACAAATGGAGTTCTCTAAGAATAAATTTCAAATAAACGTTGCTCAACCAAATATTTCTGAGGCCAAAAAATTCTTCAGCCGCGTATTTGGTGACGATGCCCCGGGCAAATTGACATCTTCACTCTCCAATAACCTCGCATCACTTGGCCATATTGATTCGGAACGCTATATACAGCAGTTTGCCAAAATGCTTTTGGCAGCTGGTGGCAAAGAGGAGGCGCGCACTGCCCTTGGCGCAGTTTTGCAACAGTTTGTAAACAAGGGTGTAATTAAGCCAGTGTGCAATCGGTTGGATGCTCAACTGAAAGCAATTTGAAGCCTCAATTGAAAATAAAACGGAGCAAGCCGAAAATCCGAAGAAGAGTAGGCAATAGAAATAACTACCGATGAAAGTAAATAATGATATAGGAAAATTGATTCTGAAAGTGCTAAGTGAAAAAAAAGACGCTGTTGACATTGACTACCTGGCCTACATGACCGGATCCACCATCACTCAAGTAACGGAAGAAGCAAGGAAGCTCCAGGATCTTGATTTAGTGCAGGTGACAGATATGAAAATCAAGTTGATAGAAAGTGGAGGAAAGAAATTTAGCAATTGGGACAGATTTAAAAAGTAAAACTATGGAACAGACATTACCTTATTTGATCGCCTTTGTTTTTGGAGCTTTGTTCTCTGTTTTTGATGTGTTGAGCATCAAATACCGTAAAATATCAACCTTCATATACAATTCAATTTCATTGTATGCATACGCTGTTTGCTTTGGAGTTTTTGGAACGCTCATCTTCGGCTTACTCAGAAATGGCCTGTTAGGCAGCGAGGTTTTCTTCACGGGAATGGGAGAAAATATTTATATCCAGGCAGCCTTTGTTGGAATCTTTACTAAGGCATTTTTTGATATTAAGATATTTAGTTTTTCCACAGGACAGGATAAAACTTTTCCCGTGGGCATAAAAACAATAAGCCATTTTATTGAAGAGCCTTTGCTATCAAAAATGGAGGTGGATTGGTTTAAGAACTATTCCCGCTTTATCAAAGTCGTTGAAGGAAAATATCAAAATCAGACGGTTAACGACATTCATAACTTAGTCGTTGACCGACTACAAAATTTCCCTGATGACAAAAGGGTAGTCGGATTTATCGGGGGCGAATTTGATAAAGTTACCACCAAACGCGATAAGTATTCGCTGGTGATGAGAGAGTTCGGCAAGGAGGTTTTTTGTCAGATATTCGACTGTTAACAGTTTGTAAAAACATTAACGGAGCAAGCCGAAAATCCGAAGAAGAGTAGGCGAATAAATACAAAGCAATGAGAGATATAATATCAAAAAATGAAGGAACGCTGACTCTGTTACAAATAATTGGATTTCTAATTATTGTCTTCGGAGTTGTGGTCATTACGATATCTTCATTCCTTCCAGTTGTTGATGAAGAACCCGTAATACCATCGGTTGTATCCGTTTCGTTTTTTGTTACCATGCTAGGATTTGCTTTAGCATTTCCTTCACTTTTAGAAGGTAATGAAGGTCTTAGTACAATGCGGATAATTGTTTTTATGATCACTAATGTTATCTGTATGTTACTGTTAAAAATTGGTTGGTCCGCCTCCAATTTAGAGGATATACACCTTGATCAATATTGGCTTGGTGTCATTGCTTTTGTTTTTGGTGCAAAGGCAACACAGAGCTTCTTTGAAAGTAAAATGGCTGTGCCCAAAGTTGTGTCGAAAGAGGGAATGGAGGGGGTCCCCTTTTCCAAGGCGGAGATAGCCAAGCTAGCAGTAACCCAAAATAAGGATTTTCTCAAAGTTAAGTTTCCAAATATAGCCTCAATAAGTGATGCCGTAAATGACCTGAGTAAGGAAGAGTCGCACGTCATTGCAATCTACCTTAAAGACAATAATTCAGTTGGGATACCAGACAAACTAACGGTGTTGATGCCAGATGGAACTAAAAAAGCATTTCCAACTGAAATTATTAAGAATACTGGCTCGGGTAAAATTCATATAAGTCAATTGGATAATATCTCCCAGAACAACGAAATAGGTTCTATATGTTGTTTGATTGAAACAAAAAGCAACGAGAAGAAGGTAGTGACGGCAGGGCACATCTATTCGGAAGGAACTTCAAAAAACTATGGTGGTGAACTCTATAAGCAGGATCAAGCACCTGTTTCCGTCAATGGACTAAAGGCGGGGCAATGGTATTTTCAAGTGATCAACTATAAAACCGATATAGGATTGGCCACCATTGAAAATCTTCAAACAGCCACGGGCTTTAAATCTTTTGCTGGCAAACAGCACTATGAAGTAAAAGATAGTGATGTAAAGAAAACAAAAGTTAAAGTTCTATCCCATGCATCCAACCCTCAGGAAAGATATGCTTATATAATAGACTATAACACTGCGTGGGATGTTCCCTATATGGATAAAGAAGTGCTAATGAGTAATATTATTATTATCGGAAATGAACCAGATAGAGAAAATTGTCAGTCGGTGTCAATTCCTGGCGATTCAGGAGGTTGTGTTTATGAACCTGATACAGGTGATTTAGTGGGGTTGATTTTAGGTGGCAACAATAAATTTACCTGGGTTCTTTCCATAAAAGAAATACTAGAAACCTACAACTATAAATTGACTTAATCTATGAAACTAATTGTCGCAATTATTCTGGTAATTATATCAATTGGTCTTTGCCATGGGCAAAGTCCAATTAAAGTCACAATTAATGGAAATAAGCTGGTACTAGATAAGGATCAGCCATTGCCATTGGACGGCAAGCTTACTTTCGGTTTTAGTGATTTTGATGGAAAGCCAATTTCTCTTGCAAATTCTGCTGCTGAGAATAATATAATTATTAAAGATAAATTCGGTTCAGATAAATTTCGAAAGAGAGTCGATGATAAGGGGAATAATTACTTCGAGATAAAAATCAACAGCAATTCCAAAATCGAAATGGGTGCCAATCAAATGGACTTATCAGCAAATGAATTATTTATTAAAGTTGACAAACTTGAATGGCTTAAAATCACTTTCAAAAAAGCATCGGATGTAGTTACTTACACTCCTGGCTCCATGGTAGATGATGCGATAAAACTAAATGAGGGAGGTGATAATAAACTTGCCGCCAGTATTTTGAAATCCTATCAAATAAAAACAGAAGCCGAACTAAATGGGAATTTATTTCTTTTAGACGCAGGCATCAGTGCAGATTTCAGTGGTATTCAAGGAGCATCTGCTAGTCCCACAAAGTTCTTCGAAGCCGCAGGCGGGCTTGATGTAACAACCTTAGCCGATGGGTTGGCAAAGTTTATTGTAAAGCGCACGAAACAAGAATTGACCATTGCCTTTTTTCAGCAATTCAAAGACAACCTTTCTCAATATGAAGATTTGAAGGTACTATTTCCAAATACCTACAATTTGCTTAGTGCCATTGGAGAGAATATCTATAATTATTCTGCCTACATCGCTAATTTGCGTGAGGCCTTTCTTGGCGACCTGAAAATCCTCGATGAATCCTTGCCTGCCCTCATCGACAATCACATGGAAGATATATTTATTAAGGAGGGATATTTTGAATTGGGGATTGCGATTAAAACCGGTTGCCACATCTCTTCTTCCCTTCGTCATAGCATGCATCCGGGCGATATTCTTGAAACCTTCCCGATTTCTTACCTGGAAAACAACGTGCCTCCAGCGGATCAAGCCACCATAAAAAAATTGAAAGGAGCAATTCAATCTCTTCAATTGTTCAGCGAAGCATTGAAAAGTAATAATCCTAATGATAACTATTGGGAGTCTGTGGAAAAGGTGCGAGGAATTGTTAATGATAAAAAAGCATTGAAAATTTATTTAGGCCTTATTGTACAACTGGCCAAAAACAAGTACAGTGGTGTACTATTTACGGATGTGAAAAGTATATATAATATACTAAACACGAGTGATGCAGTTACCGCTTTCGATAAGAACTACCTGCCTCTCCGCCAATATATTATTACCTTGGCAAGCAAGACCAATGAAATGAATGCCTCACTGGCCGATCTTCGTAAAAGTAATACCGACTCGGCAAAAGTAGAACTGATTGCCAAATACTTTAAGGCCACATCTCAATTGCTTGAGTATTCCGTTTCAATAGCCGATTTGCCGTTCATTAAAGATAATATTCCTAACGCATCGGATATAAAAGGAAAATCGAAAAAGTTCTTTAGAGTAGTAGAAGAAGTAAGTGATCTTACCGTTTCAATCAATAGGAAAAGGTACGCTGAGGTGATTAACCATTTGGTAGTTATTTATGATATAACCATAAACAAGCCCTTACTCGCCACTACTTCGATTACCACAAAATCGTTGAGCCGGTCGGATTCAAAAAAACTGATTCAAAAAATTGTCGATTCGAAAGATGAAGCAAGTGTAGGCGAATTGAAAAAAGATTTTATGAAGGAAAGCTCCACAGGAAATGATGAGTCAAATACTAAATTAGCATTACTCGCCAAATACGGAGCATTTATGGCTGCTCTAGTTAGTGCAAAGACAAGCGATGAGATGGCCGATGTCATTGAGTCAGCAGCCTTACCTGTCGGATCAGCCTCGATTAAACGTAATTCCAATTTCAATGTGGCCCTGAATGCCTACAGTGGTATTTTCATTGGTAACGAGGTGATACGCGGATACGATAGGGACAAATTTCTCGATAATCTTAAGAGTTATGGAATTGCCGCTCCAGTTGGCGTTTCAATCAGCCAGGGCAATCAAATCTTGCCATGGCCAGTATCTTGGGTTTTTAAAAATAGGAAACCAAAAGGATGGTCATCTTCTTACTTTATTTCTATTGTCGATATTGGAGCTATTGCGGCCTATCGATTTACAGAAGATGAAGCTGAAACCATTCCTACGATTCAATTAAAGGACATCGTTTCACCGGGTATTTTCTGGTCGCTGGGAATTCCTAAATCGCCAATTTCGTTTAACGTTGGTGCCCAAGTAGGTCCTAATTTAAGGAAGGTCAATGATTCGATGAACGATTATTCAAAGGCTTCATATGTTAGGTATAGTCTATCCATATGCGTGGACATTCCATTGCTGAATTTTTACAATAAATAAGAAAAAAAGATTCTTCAAATGCCAATAAGTTGTTTGACCCAACTGATTTACTTTCAACCCCCCCAACCCCCAAGTAGAAGAAGTAGCCCAACGCATAATCAACAATGAGGTAATTCCCATCATCGGCTACGATTTGCTGTTTGTGCAGGGCGACCCGCAGAAGCAACAAGAAGAGTTTGTAAAAAAAGTTATCGGCAACATCAATAAGGCATATCTTAAAGGCGACCCTTTTGCCGACTTCAAAGAAAAGTATCCCAGCGCGCCCATCACCGAACTGATCAATTTTGCTTATCATTTGGTAGGGCAAAAAGAAAGAAAACTTTTTGCTTACCAATTCAGCAAGGCAATAAGTACCCTGCGTGAGGAGATGCCTATCAACCTCGACCCACTGATAAAACTGGCAGCCATAGGAAATTTTAAATTGTATGTAAACGCAACCTGCACCAACGCCCTCGAACTGGCCATTAGCGCTGGCATGGCATGGCCCGAATTATCATTCCGCTGGGTGTATCGTATAAGAACGGTTCTTATCTCTTCTTCATAAAAATTTTTGTGATCATGCCGGCTTGGGTCAACCCTGAGCAGGTTGATTCAATCTGATATCCGTCAGCCGTAAGTTTATTGATGGCAGCCAGCGTAATATCACCGGCTTCGTCATGGTGTTCAACATCCATTCCCGGAAAGGGGATAATCTCCCTTTTGTTGTTTCCATAGTGAATGTGAACTCCTCTGTCCGGGTAGCTCGGGATTTCATAAATCTCGATTAAAATGTAAGCCTGGCTCGGGGCAGGCACAGCTGCTTTAAAAGCCATTAATGAAAGAATGGTGCCAACAGCAATGGCTGCGAACGACCAAAGGGTAATTTTTTTCATAACGATAAATTTTGTTTGAGTGGTAAATTAAGAAATGATTTTCACACATGTAATTACAATTTCAACAATGGGTGCATTTCAAATTGCACCCACTTGACCAAATGACTTTCGTATTGCGGGATTCCGGCCTGCCTGGCCGGTAGGCAGGGTCTCGTTTTATTGGAAACTAAATTAACGATTGTCACCTCGCCCGGAATGACATTTCAATTTAGAACACCCACACTTTCTATGAACGTCATCGCGGTCACGTTGAAAGGTTTCAATAAGGTGCTAAGCCTACATGAGCCGCGATCCCAATAATTTTGCCGCAGCATGAAAAAAGCCCGGTGCAATTTGTCATACACCTTCAACAATAGCTCCACGGTACCGCTGGCCAAAAAAAATGCCGGCTGTTAACACCGGCATTTTAAAAACCCCAACAACTTTCTTTGATTTCTATTCTGTTCTCTTGGCTTTGATAGGAAACGATCCGAACTGGCCCATGGCCATAGTGCCTGCAAACGTATCGCCAGCAATAATTCCTTTTGCCGAAACTTCCATCGTGTTGCCGCCAAAACTATTTTCGTAGGCAAAGCTCAATTCATTTCCCTTCACGGCCACAGTTTTCAATGCCATCTCACGATTATTGCGACTATTGATAATCACTCCTGTATAGGCATCCCCTACTTTGGTGATTTTTAAAATCCCACCACCGCCTTGTGGCGATTCAACTGTGTAGGTCCAATTTCCATCGGCCTTAACAACCATAGTGGGGTCGGCTTTTGTGGTATCTGCGGCCACCGGCTTGGCAACTACTTGTGGCTTTTGGCCGCCTGCATTGGCTGCACCATTCCGTTGTTGGCCTGCTTGGTTTCCGCCACCGGCATTTGCATTGTCCATGCCTCCGCCACCTTCACCGCCACCACCATCTTTCAAGTCGTCATTGTTTACCGATTTCTTTCTGCGGGCACGCGGTGCATCAAAACTCATCTTGCCGAAGCGGTAAGAAATATTCACGCGGAAACTCATGTTGCGCATTTCGTTTATACTTTTCTGGCTGATGGTGTTCGAATTCAATTCGCTCCTCACCTTTATGGAAGTGTGCAAGAAATTTTCGGCACCAAAGCCTATGCTCCCGCGCTTGTTATCAAATTCTTTTCTCAACCCTAAGCTATACATGCCAAAGCCTCCTTGCCACCCTTGCAGTTGCACCTGGCGGCCGCGCACGAAACTGAAAAACTGAAAGCCCCAACCCTTCTTCAATTTATAATTGCCAAACACCCGGCCATTGATCACCCATCCTTCGTTTTGAACCCGGTCTGCTTCTGCGGGTGCGTTGTTGGTAAGCATGGCATAGTAGGCATCGGTGCCACCATTGAGCGACAGGTTTCCGATATTCACATTGCCAAAGAAGCTCATGCCATAGGCACTCTCCTGACCTAAATTGACATAGGTTGTTTGGATTACCGAATCCCTCACCACATTGCGCAGGCTTTGAATGGCTCCGGTTGTATTTCTTACGAAAGATGAAAGATTTAAAGATGATCCTTTGATGAACGTACTGTACGACAATTCGTAGTTGTCCGTAAATTCAGGATCAAGGTTAGGGTTTCCTATTGTTTCGCTGAACGGATTTGGGTTTTGGATGTTCGGATTTAAAAACTGGATGGAAGGCCGTTGTATTCTTCTGTTGTAGGCTGCCTTCACGGTGTTGCCGTCTTTTAATTTCTTGGAAAGGTTGAAGCTCGGCACCAGCACACCATACGATGGGATGGTTGCGTTCAATCCCTCGGCAGGATTTAGAAAGTTTGCGTTGATCACCGTGTACTCATAGCGGGTGCCTGCTTTAAAACTATAAGAGTTCTTCAAGTTGAGGGTATAGGAAAGATAAGTGCCCGTTACGTTTTGGTTGTAGTTAAAAATATTTCCTGTTTGATTATTGTTCGTGACAGCAGCAAACTCCCCATCAGGGCCATTGGCTTGCAAATAGCGAAAGTCGCTGGAAACTTTACGGCCAATGTTCTTGGCACCAAATTCTATCATCTGATTTTTTTGAATAGGCGTTTGATAATCGAGTTGGATGGTTATTTCTTCATTATAACTTTCATTCTCGTTTTTCCTGCGCTGAAAAATATTATCGTCCAAGCCATAAATGGTATTATAGAAATCATTGACCCTGTTGTTGCGGCTGTATTGCGTAGATATGCTGAATTCCTTCTGTGGTTTTTCAAACAGGCGCGTGTAGTCTAAGTTCATATCAAGATTGGCGTTGTTGTCAATCGTTTTCACATCGCGAAAGCTGGTGCTTGTGAGCAGATCATTTAAATACGTTTCAGAGGTAAGCCCGTCCTGATAGTTGGTGCCACTGCGCCCACCCAAGCGTGCTGATGCCGTCAAAGAGTTGTATTTGTTGATATCGTAATCCCACCCTAACTGATAGCGCCCCATCACATCATTTCTTCTGGTTTCGGCCTCTTGTTTAGTAAGTTGGTTGCCTGTAGTCTGATTGTTTACAAAACCTCCATTCACATTATAGCCTGCCCTTCCGTGGCCGCCCAGTGAAAAACCCATTTTACCTTTGCGATAGCTTCCGTTCAAGCCTAAGTTGGAGCCGCGCAAACCGGTGCCCAGGTCAACATTAAGAGTGGCGCCTTGCAGGGTGTTCTTTTTGGTGATGATGTTGATGATGCCCGATGAACCTTCGGCATCATATTTTGCAGAAGGCGAAGTGATCACCTCTACGGATTTTATTTGATCGGCCGGAATTTGTTTCAACGCATCGGCCACACTGCTGGCGGCAATGGTGGATGGTTTGTTGT
>JAYVAI010000270.1:0-10633 GCA_043751075.1 Cyclobacteriaceae bacterium
GGGTATAAGCCATCGCACTTTTCATTTAATGTGGAGGGGGGCCGGTGCGACACCTGCGAGGGCGAGGGCGAGATAAAAGTTGAGATGCAATTTATGGCCGACATATTTTTGAAATGTGAAAGCTGCCATGGCAAGCGGTTCAAACAGGAAGTGCTGGAGGTAGAGCATAAAGGAAAAAATATTTTCGATGTGCTCGACATGACGGTAGAAGCTGGGCTGGAATTTTTCAAAGACAAAAGGCCCGTGTATGAAAAAATCCTCCCGTTGTTTGAAGTGGGGCTGGGTTATGTAAAGTTGGGCCAGTCGTCCAATTCACTTTCGGGGGGAGAGGCGCAACGCGTAAAACTCGCATCGTTCCTTGGCAAAAATAATCCTGACAGGCAGGGCAACATGTTGTTCATTTTTGATGAGCCCACCACGGGCCTTCACTTTCACGACATATCCAAATTATTAAAAGCAATCAATGCGCTGGTGGATCAGGGTCACACGGTAATTGTAATTGAGCACAACCTTGAAGTGATAAAATGTGCCGACTGGATTATTGACCTGGGGCCGGAGGGTGGTGAGAAAAAGGGAGGCCATCTTCTCTTTGAAGGCACACCGGAAGACATGGTTGCAAAGGGCAAAGGCTACACGGCCGATTACCTGAGTTTGAAACTCGCCAAATAAAAAAGGGGATGATTTTTTTTGGGATTTCGTGTCTTTCAATTGATGATCCGACCCGAAAACTCCCAACAAATAAAAAAGCCCTTGCGTAACGCAGGGGCTTTTTTTATTTCTGATACGTTGAGATTACTTGTTTGTTACTGGCTTGGTCACCGGTGCTGGGGTCACTCCCAATTTCTTAAGTACAAGGTTGCTCACATTATATTTCTCATCGCTATACAAAAGAATATCTCCACCGTTCATCACCTGAGGTGCGATGATGAAAGCATAGCCATTTTCTTTGGCCACATCTTCAATGGCCTTGCCCACTTTTTTGAAAACGGGATCCATCAAAGCGGTTTGCTTGTTCTGCAAAGAGGTTTGGGCATCTTGCTGAAACTTCTGGATGCTTTCTTGCATAGCTTGCAACTCTCTTTCCTTATCGGCACGGATGGCATCGGGTGTGGTGGCGGGCATGCCTTGGTATGCTTTGTATTTGGCCTCCATCTCCTGGCTCTTTGCCTTCAACTGGTTTTCAAGTTGGGTGCCGTGTGTTTTCAGTTCGTTGTCGATCTGTTTGAACTCAGGCAGCTGGCTAAAGATATATTCCCAATCGGCATATCCGATTTTCTGCGTTTCCTGGGCTTGTGCACTTACTGCAAATACACACAAAAGAAGTAATAGACTTGTTCTCATTTCAATTCACGTTAGTTGGTTAATTTATTTATTTTACTTTATCGTTGGGGTCCCCTAATCCTAATTCCTCTAATATAAAATCGGTGTAATCGTGGCGCGGGTCGGTATATACCATCACCAACTCTGCCGACTTGTCAAAAACAATTGCCAACCGGTTTGCCTTTGCCACCTTTTCCACCGCATCAAAAATTTTGTCCTGCAAAGGTTTAATCAATTCCTGCTTTTTCAAAAAAAACAGACCACCAAATCCAAATACTTTTTTTTGATAGTCCTTCAGTTCCGTTTCCTTTTTCTTTATCTCGTCCAGCCGCTCCTGCTTCATTTCTTCTGTTAGCAACACTTGCTCTGCCTGATAGGTGCGATAAAGCCCATCCACCTTTTGTTGCATCTCGACAATTTCTTTTTCCCACGCCCCCGACAACTGATCTATTTCACCTTGAGCCTTGCCATATTCGGGCATCTTGCTCAACACGAAATCGGAATCAAAGTAGCCGAACTTCTGTGCAGAGACAAAATTCAGGCCGAAAAGAAAAACAACTATCAGCGCGCCAATAAACTTCATTTCCTTATCTTATTTGCTGACCAATGGTAAAGTGGAATTGGGAGCCGCTTACTTTTGGCACCCCCGGCAATGTATCAAATCCATAAGCCCAGTTGAGTCCTATAAGTCCAAAGGCTGGCATAAATATACGTGCGCCCACACCTGCCGACTTATATAACTTAAACGGATTGAACTCCTGGTAATTGTTCCAGTTGTTGCCGGCCTCGGTGAACAAGAATCCATAAATAGTGGCTGATTGACTGGTTGATACCGGATATCGGAGTTCCATCCCAAACTTATTATAAACAATGCCCCCCTCTATGCCTTGCACTTGTTGCGAGCCGCGTTGTGCATACAGCGGAGGCGTCACCTCATTGTTTTTGTACCCTCTTAGCCCCACAATTTCCTGACCTAACACAAACGAATTAAATCCTCCGGCCAATCCATCACCGCCCAACATAAAACGCTGGAACGGCCCTGGGTTCAATGTTTTATCGTAGGTGCCAATAAATCCAAAGTGTGCCTTTGTTTCCAACACAAGACTACGGCCTTCAGGCTTATCGCTGCCTATGAGTTTTAAATAGTATTTAAAATCCAACATCCATTTATGCAACTCGGTCCATGCATAGCGGGTGTTTACATCTTTCAAATAACCGGGATCGCGCCAAGCCGAGTAGGGTGGAGTCAAACTCAAACTAAGTGATATGGTTGAACCAGCAGCGGGGTACATGGGGTTGTCAATACTGTTTCGCGACAGCGTGGTGTTAAACATGATTTCATTGGTGCGCCCCTTAGCGGGAAGGATGGATGAGCTGCCGCCAAAATAATTGTTGTAGTTATACACCAAATACGAAAGCGAATTGGTGAGCACAAAATAATTGTCGGGCCACTCCAACCTGCGGCCCAAGCCGATGGTGATACCGCTTTGTTTCAACGAAGTGTCGTCTGTGAATTCAAAACGGGCGTTGGCCAATCGTGAAATGGAGTGGTTTAAACTTACCGTGAGCGAGTGCGGCTTGCGGCCACCCAGCCACGGCTCGGTAAAGGAGAGGCTATAACTTTGAAAAGATTTTCCGTTGGCCTGAGCCCGCACCGACAAGCGTTGACCATCACCTACCGGAAGTGGTTTCCACTTTTTGAAGTTGGGCACGTTCCGCATTGAAAAATTATTGAACGACAAACCCACGGTGCCCACAAAGCCATAGAAACCTCCCCAGCCTCCAGATAATTCGATCTGATCGTTCGATTGTTCTTCCACTTTCCATTCTATATCCACGGTTCCATCGGCCGGATTGGGGCGGATGTCTTGCTCAATCTTTTGAGGGTTGAAGTAACCCATCTGCGAAAGCTGTTGTTGGGTGCGGATCAGATCTGATCTCCTGAACTTTGCTCCGGGTATGGTGCTTAGTTCCCTGCGTATAACGTGGTCGTTGGTGCGCTCATTGCCACTGATGATCACTTCATCAATGGTAGCCTGGTCGCCTTCGTTCACACGCATCTCAATGTCAATGGAGTCACCCATTACAGCTACCTCCATAGGGTCAACATCAAAAAACAGGTAGCCATCATCCATGTACAATCCACTGATGTCGGCCCCTTTGGGATTGAAGGTGGTTTTCTTCTCCAGCATTTCCCGGTTGTAAACATCCCCCTTGTTGATGTCCAAGATTTTATTGAGTGTGTTGGTGGTGTGAATGTAATTTCCGACCCAGTTAATGTTGCGGAAATAATACTTCCTGCCTTCATATACGGTGATCACTACATTGATATTTTTCTTATCGTGATTGATAAGGGTGTCAGAAATTATTTCGGCATCGCGGAAGCCTTCCGAATTGTAATAATCCAGCATTCGTTGTTTATCGTCTTCATAATCGGTGCGGATAAATTTCGAACCATTGAAGACATTCATCTTCACATTTTTATTTACAAATTCCTTCACCTGAAGCCAGCTTATTTTACGGCTGGAATCCAATGCCGATTTTATTTTGCTGGGTCTGAAAGTAAGCACCTCTCCAATAATTGTTCGGTGTAAGTATAAGCGTGGGTGTTCTTTTGTTTTCTTTAACCGTGCTTTCAACTTAGCATCGGGCACTTCCACGTTGCCTAAAATTTGAACTTCGTTTATTCTTACTTTGGATTTTAGGTCAACATCTATTTTTAATCGCACACCTCCCCTGTTCAGGGTATCAAAGTCCTGGCCTATTTTTACGGTTGTATTTAAAAATCCTTTCTTAACAAAATGTTTTTTCACGGCCAGTTCGGCATTGCGTATGATGGCATCATTCACAATTTTTCCTTTGATCAGGCTAAGGTCTTCCTTGAGGGCAGTCTGGCGCGACTTGCTGATGCCCACAAAATAAAAATCGGTGAGGCGTGGCCTTTCGGCCAATTTGATTTCCAGAAAAACATTGGCACCTTCAATTTTTTGTACCGATATGGTGGCATCCCCGATAAGGCCGTGCTTCCACAACTTACGGATCGCCCCAGCAATGCCATCCCCTGGTATTTTTATTTTGTCGCCAATCTTCAGGCCGGTGAGGGAGATCATGGCGTTTTTGTCCAACACATTTAGTCCGGTCACTTCAATGCCGCCAATGGTGTATTCTTGCGGGGCGGCATAGTTTAGGGTTGCTTCTGATTGTGTTGGGGTTTGGGCCTTGTTGTTTCTGAATTGTGCCTGAGAGAGGCCAGCACAAAAAAGCGATACGATCAATACTGATAAAAAATTCTTCATTTGTGAATTAGCCAATGGTGTCCAACACTTTTCCAAACCGTCTTTCTCTTTTTTGGTAAGCACAGATGGCTTCGTATAAATCCTCTTTTCTAAAATCGGGCCACAAGGTTGGGGTGATAAATATTTCGGTATAGGCAATTTGCCATAATAGAAAGTTGCTGATGCGAAGTTCTCCGCTGGTGCGGATGAGCAACTCCGGATCGGGCACACCCGCTGTTTCCAAATGCTGTGCAAAATAATGCTCATCTATTTCTCCGGGTTGAATAATCCCTTTCTTTATCTCTTCACCTAATTTTTTTACCGCCTCCACAATTTCCCAACGGCCGCTATAGTTGAGTGCCAATTGAAGGATAAGTCCGCTATTATTACTGGTTGCTTCCTTCGCTTTGATCAGGTTTTTCTGACAGGCCATTGGCAACTGGCTGATGTCACCTATCGTTTGCAATTTCACTTGGTTTTCGTGCAGCGTATTGATTTCCTTTTGAAGGGTGTTTACCAATAACTCCATCAGGCCGTCCACTTCTTCCTTTGGCCTGCCCCAATTTTCTGTGCTGAAGGCGTACAAAGTCAAATATTTAATCCCCAACTCTCCACATCCTTCCGTCACATCTTTCACAGCTTGTATCGCGTTGCGATGACCAAAAATACGGGCTGCACCTTTGCCCTTAGCCCATCGGCCATTACCGTCCATGATAACGGCTATGTGCCGGGGCAAATTATTGAAGTCTATATTTTCTTTTAGTGTGGCCACAAGGCCGCAAAAGTAGCCTTTTTTTTCAACACATTGCCATCGCGGACACGCAGTTAAAATATGCTTCTTTTGGTTTGAACAGGATGAAATAAACTGCAATAAAGTTTGACTTGGCGAAAGATGGATTACCGGTAAGGGCTGCCCGGACAGGGTATGTCGTAAAAAGTGTATGTAAGTGTGATGCCGGTAAAAAAATAATTGTCGTAGTCGAAGGAGTTTCCGTATTGAAGGTTTTTGAATGAGGGATTGCCATCCGAGATATTATCGAGATAATCGAAAAAGGTTTTTCGTATGCCTAATTCAAAAGCAATGTAATATTTTGGGTTGAGCACATACTTCATGCCTCCACCAAATGGAATGGCCAGTTGGATATTGCTGTACTCGGCATTCTTTTGCTCTACGCCAGAAAAGCCAAACAGCCCTGCTCCGGCAAACAAATAGGGAGTAAAGCGCAGCCTTCTTTTGCTGTCGCGCCAATCCAAAAAATGATACTCAAAACTGGTGCTTGCCTCGAACAAAAAGAGATTGAAGGAAGAAGCCCTTGCAGTTGCAAAAGCATCGATGGGACTGCGCGTATCGGTTGCGCCTATTTTGCCAGCCGTAATGGCCGTGCGCACACTGATTACACTGCTG
Source organism: Cyclobacteriaceae bacterium (assembly GCA_043751075.1). Taxonomy (GTDB): domain Bacteria; phylum Bacteroidota; class Bacteroidia; order Cytophagales; family Cyclobacteriaceae; genus ELB16-189. The sequence goes on from JAYVAI010000270.1 coordinate 6,001, forward strand.
ATATTGGAGCGATAGAAAACGGTGGCAGCAGGCTTTGAAAACGCAAAATTGTAGGTGCGCGATAGATCGCCCGTATAATTGAATGCACCCAGCCCGAAACCTATTTCTGCCCTTTGGCCGAGTATCTGTTGTGCTTTTGTATTCGTAAAGTGCAAGGCCGATAGACTAAAGAGAAATAGGATGCACGTTTTAGGCATTAGGAGTTGGGCATTAGTAGAAGGCCTACCTGAATTTTGCTTTGTGCAGTGTGGCACCCAGTATGTAAGTAACGCGCACGGTTGTAACCATATAAATGTCTCTCTCATTTTTCGCTCCACGCATGTTTGACGGATGCTCGCTGCCATACCCATTGATCACATTGTAAGCGGCCCCGTCCCTTCCCAAATAGGATGAAGTTGCGGGTGCTGGAGAAAGTTCACCACTCCTGTATGACATGGCTCGCGCTAGGGCAGCATTAGGGCCTGTAAACACACCCAAGTCCACATAATTTTGACTAACATCATCTAAATAATCGGTGAAGGTATAGCGAAACCCAATGTCGCCCCATAAATCAATCACTTCGGTCAGCTTAAAACGCGCCCCGATTCCAAATGGTATGGCCACTTGAAATTTCTTATAAGGTTTGATGCCAAAGTTCGCATCGGTTGGCAGCAAAGTAGAATATTGACCTTCCGTGCCAAGTGGCTCAAGATCCTCCCAACCGCCACCCAATTTTTCTCCCTGTGGATTGTGAAGAAAAGCAGCGAACCCTACATACGCATAGGGTGTCCACTGAACGCGGCTGATATATGTTTGGGAATTATCGAACAGATCGAAATAGGCGACCGCGGAAAGTTCTTTTATGCGGTTTCTAAAAGAGAGGTTTCTTTGGTAGCGGTACTTGCCATTTTCAGCATCTCCTGCATCGGCCGACTCGGCATCAGAACCCGTTAGAGTTCCATACATAAACTGCCCAAGAAAAGTATAGCGAGGGCCAAGGCGGTGCATGAATGAAATGCCCAAGGCAGGGCGGGTAAAAGAAATATCGGTGCTTACGCGCTGAGGGCGGGGGGCTATGTCGCCATAGTAATTCAAAGCACTTACTGAAAAGCCAACCGCACTATATGCCTTGTTTTTAAAGGAAGATTTATTCCCCTTGAAACTGGCCATGCGCTTGTTGGTTTTTTTAATAGTTTTTCTGTGGAATTGCGCAGAGGCCTGCTCTGAAAAGCAAACCAAAAGCGAAAGGAAGAAAACGCCAACTATAATTTTTCTCATAAGAAAGACATTTGAGGATTACAAACTTAATGAAAAATAGGCGAATAATGTAAACGCTAATTGCGCACATCCACTCCCCAATTTAATTTTTGGCGCAAGGTTTTGAAATAATGGTGGCCAGGCAGTATCACCAATTTTGCTTTGAATTTCTCCTTTTTCACAATCAACCGGGCAGAATCGTCAATTGTTTCAAACCGTGAATCGAGGGAGACAAGGTATTTTTTGCTCCTTCCTTCAATCTGAAAAGATATTTCCAGATTATCGGCTATCACTATTGGGCGCGAGCCTAAGTTGTGCGGACTAACGGGGGTTATTATAAAGCTTTCGGATTTTGGGTAAACCAACGGGCCGCCACAACTTAAAGAATATCCGGTAGAGCCAGTGGGTGTTGATACAATGATCCCATCGGCCCAATAGGAATTCAACAATTCCCCATCTAAGTGCACATGCACGGTGATCATGGAAGAGGTGTCCTTCTTCATGATGGTGAAATCATTCAGTGCGAAATTGGTTGCGCCAAATAGTTTGGGTGTTGAGATAAGTTTTAGCAGGGTGCGGCTTTCAATGTTATAAGTTCCTTTGAAGAGTGCGTCCAATGCGGTGTTGGCATTGTCGCGGCTGGTGGTTGCCAAAAATCCCAATCGGCCTGTGTTGATCCCTAAAATGGGCACTTCACTTTTGCCTACATAGGTAACCGAATCGAGCATTGTGCCATCCCCGCCAAGGGAGAAAAAAAAGTCTAAACTCTTCAGGTTGTCACCGTGCTCAAAGGTTTTGTGTTTTACTTGATGCAGCACTTTTGCGGATACTTGCTTCACAAATTTTGAGGACATCCAAATCTCTGCATTGTATTGAACAAGCTGATCGAGGAGCTTCTCAATAAAGCGTGATGATTTTGCCTGAAAGTCCCGTCCGTGGATACCGATGCGCATGAAGTGTTAAATGTCTAAGTATCGGAGCAACATATCAATCTTTTCTTTTTCTCCCCCCGCGTCTCTTACTATTTCATTGTAGCGGCCTATTATTTTATAGCCAAAGCGATCTAAGGTGGCCACGATACGGTTCAGCTCCACCACGTTGAATTTTATTGTCAATTTTATTTTGCCTTTGTCCAGCGGGTCTTCAAGCATTGAACTGCTGATGATTTTTGCATTGTTCTCTTCCACATAGCGGCTTATTTCTGCCAACGAGTAATCGATCAAATCCATGCTCAGCACCAATATGCCACCGGGCATCTGCACGGCCGCAGTTTGGGCGAATGAAACCATGATGTCTTGCACGGTGATGACCCCTACATATTTTTGATCTTCATTGAGCACAGCAACCATCTGTAGGTGATGGTCGTTGGCCACCTTCAGTATGTCGTAAAAATGCGAATACAAAGGAACGCTACAATCTTTGCCGGTCAGATCAAAAGTGGATAGAGGCCGATCGATATGGTTTGATTCCAAAATGATTTCTTCTGAAATAAAGCCCAGCAATTCCCCTTCGTCCACCACTGGCAAGTGCATGCACCGGAATTCCTCCATCCACACAATGGCCTTATCCGCCAAGTCGGTGACCTTGAGCGGGGGAATCATGTGGTTGATCAGTTCTTCTGCAATCATGCCGGCTTCATTAATTTTTTCTTACCAGGAAATCTTCCACAAGTTCATTAAATTTTTCCGGATGTTCCATCATGGGAGCATGGCAACATTTATCTATGAACTTCAATTCTGAATTTGGTATGAGGCGGTTGAATTCGTGGCCTACCACGGGCGGAGTGATCGTGTCGTTCAGCCCCCACACCAACAGGGTGGGCACGTTAATGTTGGCCAACTCCAGAGCAAGATTATTGCGCTGTGCCGATTTGGCTATGGCCACTATGAGCATGCACTTGGGTATGCTGCGGGTGGTTTCAAAAACTTCGTCCACCAGTTCTTTAGACGCCCATTTAGGATCATAAAATGTGAAGGCAACGCGCTCGCGTATATAATCATAACTCCCTCTGCGGGGATACGAGCCTCCCATAGAATTTTCAAACAATCCCGAACTGCCGGTGAGCACCAGCTTAGTTACCTTTTCGGGATTGGCCAATGTGAATAAGATACCAACATGGCCGCCCAGCGAATTGCCCATGAGCATGATGTTGTCCAATTTCATGGAGGCAACAAATTTTTCGGTGAACTCGCGCAATCCTGGCAAGCCCGCTTCTTTGATGGGCATTTCATAAATGGGCAGCATGGGAATGATGACCCTGAAATGTTTTGAGTAATGGTTCACCACACCCTCCCAATTGCTCAATGCACCAAAAAGGCCGTGCAGCAACATCAGCACCTGCCCATTGCCTTCGTCCACATACTTGAATCCGTCTTTTTCTTTTATCACTAAGGCCATAGGCTCTATTTTGGGAAAAGTAACTAAAAAAAATCCGAACCTTAGAACTGCTTGAATGTTTCTTTGAAAAATGGAAGGAAATCGCCAAACAAAGAAGAAGCCTTTGGTGCCACCTGTGCCACCAACGGATATAATACTGAACCACTATGCCAACTATGGGGCAACAAAATTTTGAACGAATCTGCCAGCCAGATAAATATGCTGATGCAAAAAGAATACTTGATCAACCCAAGTGCAGCGCCCGCCACCGAATCCACTTTGCCCAGAAAGGTTTTGTCCATTGAGTTTTTGATCCGGTTGCCCAGAAAGATTACGATGCCCATTACGATCAATAAAATTACCAGGAAGGAAATGTAGGGAAGCACGGCTTTATCAGCATTGAATTTTTCAGTAAGGTATTCCACCCCCAGGCCCATCAACTTGAACCCAAGAAAAACCCCCAGCACTATGGCGAGCAGAAAAAACAACTCCATGAGAAACCCGCTTTTGTATCCGAGAAAAGCGCCCACGGCCAGAATGAGTGCGATCACAATATCTGCCTTGCTCAAGATGCCAACATTTTTTTTACGATGTCAGAAATCAACTTTCCATCGGCTTTGCCAGCCAGTTGTTTCGTGGCCGTGCCCATTACTTTGCCCATGTCTTGCGGGCCTTTGGCACCCACTTGTTCAATTATTTTTTTTACCTCCCCAGTAATTTCAGCTTCCGAAAGTTGCTTGGGCAAGTAGCGGCTTATCACGTCAAGTTCCAACAATTCTTTGCTGGCCAAATCAGTACGTCCTTCTTTTGAAAAAATTTCTGCCGACTCCTTGCGCTGCTTGGCGGCCTTCATCAACAACTTGTTTTCGGTTTCAGAACTTATTTCTTCGCTCACACCCTTTTCAGTTTCCGCCAACAGGATAAGCGACTTTATCGAACGAAGGGCCATAAGCTCTTCTTTGTTTTTTGCCAGCATGGCTGTTTTAATATCGTTGTCAATTTGTTGTTTCAGGCCCATAAT
>JAYVAI010000271.1:0-10620 GCA_043751075.1 Cyclobacteriaceae bacterium
CTGATTTTATTTACCTTGTGCAAAGTTCAAAATAAAATATCACTCTATGGCTGCCTTGGTGATCAACAGTTATGAAGAATTCGAGACCTATCGGGGCAAAGAACTCGGTGTATCGCAGTACCTCAAAATAACGCAAGAGCAAATCAATTTGTTTGCCGATGCCACGCTCGATCATCAATGGATACACACCGATCCAAAGCGTGCTGCAGAAACGACTTTTAAAAATACCATCGCCCACGGCTATCTCACGCTTTCTTTGGTGCCCCATCTGTGGGATCAGATTGCCGAATTCAGAAACGTAAAAATGATGATCAACTATGGAATTGAAAAACTAAAGTTCAATCAACCGGTTTTGGTAAACAGTGAAGTGAGGTTGAGGGCAAGATTACATTCCATTGCCAACCTTCGCGGCATCACCAAGTTTGAAGTGGAAGTAACCCTCGAAATCAAAGACAATTTAAAACCTGCCTTCAATGGCATCTTGGTTTTTCTTTACCATTTTCAATGAAATCAGAAAGAAGTCAGAAGTCAGAATTTAGAAGTCAGAATTTGAATCCTCAACTCAAACTTCACCATGCTTCAATTTTAATTTGAGTCAGGCCGATTTGCTAAGAATAAAATTCCTGCAGCGATCCAAAATACGTTTCGTTCCAACCATCAACAATGTCCTGATAGTCGGCATCGGGTATGTTGGTGTGGCGCAGTTCTGCCGAGGTGGCCTCACCATGCGGATGCAATTTAATGGTGACCACCGAATCCTCAGCTTGATCGCCAAAGTACCAACGCTGCACAATTTTTTTTGACGGTTCCAATTCCAAAAACTCCCCTTCAATGCTTCCATCCCAAAGCGAAAATTGGCCGCCTGGCTCAGCATGTATTTCTGCTTGGTCGCCCGACCAAAGTTGAAACGTGGCTTCGTTGGTAAGGGCGAGATACACCTGATCGGGTGGTGCCGCTATGATGTAATACTTTTTGAAATCTTTCATGTATGGATAATGATACTTTGCAAAAGTACTATATCATTGGACATAAATTGATTTTGCACCGATGGGGTGCATTTCAAAAATACACGATTCAATAATTTCGCCCCGCCAATTGGCGGGCTTTAAAGTTCCGAGGAACGATATTTTGGTAGTGGATAATTCAAGTATAATTTCCAAGCCCCAGCGGGGCGACATTTAAATTTCATGCAGACTGCGTATTTTTGAAATGCACCCCATCGATGGATAAACCCCAATAGCAAAAATTTAACAGCAGGAATTTTTATTGGCCTATGACGGATTGGGTGAATAATTGAGAAGATTCAATTCCTTGGATATTTTTGAGCAAGCATCTAACCTTAATAGAAATTATCTGTAATAGTAAAATCCAACCTTATTACCTTATTAGAAGAGAGCCATAATAAGGTAATAGGGTTTGGGTGTGTTCATAAATCATTTCTCTACTAAGGTTAAAGCCTAAATATAGAATTAGTAATTAAAAATTTACCAACACCAAACTTCATAGGGCCATTTTATTTAAAAAAGTGCACATGCCGCTTTTAGAGAAACATCTGTGCATAAAAAAATCACAACTCCTTGGTGCAGGCAAAGGTCTCTTCACAAAAATCATTATCGCCAAAGGCACACGCATGGTTGAATACAAAGGGCGCACCCAACGCTGGAGCGAAGTGAAGCATGAAGATGGAATCAATGGATACCTGATGTACATCAACCGCAATGTGGTGATCAACGCGCTGCCAACTGTAAAAACATTAGGCCGCTACGCCAACGATGCTTGTGGCATTGTGCGCATGGACGGGCTGCAAAACAATTCCGAATACGTAAGCGAAGGCAAACGTTGCTTCTTGGAGGCCACACGAAGCATAAAAGCGGGCGAAGAAATTTTTGTGAATTATGGAAAGGAGTATTGGGCGTTGATGAAAAAATTAGCCATTGTCCATTGACAATTTTCAATTGACCATTACCCCCCAATGGTTGACATGGATTCAGAAACAGAATGCTCTTTCCTTTTCGCTTCTGCCTCAAACCCATCTTTGGGGCGGCTCGCAAAGGCTTTCAGCAAAAATGTTTTCACTTCCGCATCGCTCAGCCCATCGCGCATTAAATCTTTTATGTTCAAAACGCCATCATCATACAGGCAAGTCTTCAGCACACCTTGAGCCGTCATGCGTATGCGGTTGCAAGTGCCACAAAACGTGCGGCTAAAGGCAGCAATAATTCCAATGTTCCCTTTAAATCCCGGAATACGATAATGATAAGCCGTTGAGTTTTCCGGATCCTGGATTTTTTCGATTTCAGGAAATTGCTTGCGGATATGTTCCAATATTTTTTTGTACGTCCAGGTGAGCGAAGCGTAGTGGTTGCCTTCGCCATTAAACGGCATCTCTTCAATGAAGCGGACAGACACATTTTTATCTTTCGTCAACTCAACCAGCGATAAAATATCATCCGTATTTTTTCCATCCATCACTACCGTATTTATTTTCACGGGTATATCATGGTACAGCAGCAGTTGCAATGTTTCGTGTGTTTTTTCAAACTCGTCCCTGCGCGTAATCATTTTAAACCGTTCGCGGTCAAGCGTGTCCATGCTCAGGTTTACGGAAGCTATCCCCAACTTCTTCAGTTCTGGAATGTGCGGGGCAGTCAGCACTCCGTTGGTTGTTAGGTGCACGTTGGTAATGCCTTCAATGGTCACAATCCTTCTGATCAGTTGCATCAGATCAGTGCGCACAAAAGGTTCACCACCCGTAAGCCGGATTTTGGAAATGCCCATCTGCGCAAGCAAGGTCACCAACCTTTCAATTTCTTCAAACGTGAGCAGGGCTTTCTTCGGCATGTACTTGATTCCTTCTTCGGGCATGCAATAAAAACAGCGCAGGTTGCACCGGTCTGTAACCGCCAACCGAAGATAGTTGATAGGTCTGCCGTGGTTATCGAAAAGATGTGAAGTTGTCATGTGTGCGCAATGTTTAACAGTAAAAACAATTTTGGTTTAAAACCAAAGACTACCCATTTTCATTTCTCGGCTGGTGTCAAATGCTCCTCGCCATCACCATTCTCATTGGGTAAAGTTTGCGCTTGAAAGGGTTTAATATTAAACCAATGCTTTCCAAAGTTGTGGCACCAAGAAGGGGTTCATCTCCCTTCTCACCAAAAATAACTGGTGCAGAGCCACCTTCTCCGTTATATTCAAAATAAGCATCCCCAACCTGCCGGGTAATTTTTGTGCCGTCAGCAAGGATAAAATCCATTTCGCGGTAGGCACTTATCCCTAATTTTTTTAAAATTTTTTCTGGAACTAAGCTATACACAGCACCGGAATCAATCATGAAATTGACCAACGCTTTCTTAGAAGCCTTCCTGGTTTCTTTCACAACGAATTTTTTTATTGTAATGCCCATGATTTCTATAAGTAAAAATAAGGAATCTTTATGGAATACATCTCCCCGTCTGTAAATAAGTTGATCTTGCTCAATGGATGACTATCTTTAGCTTTCTTTTTATTAAAATGGTGATGCCACTACAATCTATAAAATCCCACTTCCCGATTTTTGCCCATCGGCCCGAGTTGGTTTATCTTGACAATGCGGCCACGTCACAAAAACCACTGTCCGTTATCCAAACCATCACTGATTTTTATGAAAAGGAAAACGCCAACATCCATCGCGGCCTTTACGAGCTTTCATCAAAAGCAACCAAGCGATATGAGGATGTGCGAAAAAAAGTGGCCGCGCTGATCCATGCCGATAGTCCTAACTCGATTGCATTCACAAAAGGCACCACCGAATCCATCAACATTGTTGCGCAGTGTTTTTTGAAAAAGAAATTAGTGAAAGGCGACAATGTGGTAATTTCCGCCATGGAGCACCATGCCAACCTTATACCGTGGCAACAAGTGTGCAAGCAATCCAACGCCATACTCAAAATTATTCCTGTCAATAAGGATGGCGAATTGGTTTTGGAAAAATTGGATACTTTGCTTGACAGCCGCACAAAGCTGCTGGCCGTTACGCACATCTCCAACGTGCTGGGAACCATCAACCCGATTGAGGAACTGATTCACAAAGCGCATATAAAAAATATCCCTGTGTTGGTGGATGGAGCGCAAAGTGTGGGTCATCATTCTATTGATGTAAAAGTAAGTGACGTGGATTTTCTCGTTTTCTCTGCTCACAAAATGTTTGGTCCGCTTGGCACTGGCGTGCTGTATGGCAAAGAGGATTGGGCAAAGCAAATTGATCCATTTAATTATGGAGGCGGTATCATAAAAAATGTGGAATTTGAAAAGACAGAGTTTTTAGATTATCCGCATTGCTTAGAGGCAGGCACTGCAAACATTCCGGGTGTGATTGGTTTTGGTGCTGCTATTGATTTTATTGATGAATTGGATTTGGAGGAGACAATTTATCACACCAAAAATTTAAGTGAGGTTTTCAAGGAAAAAATAAAATCGTTGGGCAATATCAAGGTTGTCGGCAACGCGAAAGATTCTGCAGGCATCGTTTCATTTTATTTCGAAAATATTCATCCACATGATGTGGCAGGATTTCTGGCCAACGAAAACATTGCCGTGCGGGCCGGCCATCATTGTGCGCAACCATTGTTGGAATCAATGGGAGTTGCTGCCACGGTGCGTGCCTCTTTTTCAATTTACAATACCGTGGATGACGTGGACAAAACCGTGGAGGCGTTAAAGGCACTAAAAAAATTCTGGTCATGAGCGGGGATTTGAAAAAATTGTATCCATCCATCATCAAAGAGCATAATGAAGCACCCTTTCATTTTGAAAGAATATCCGGGGCTACGCATACCATCAAAGCGTATAATCCCATTTGTGGCGACAGGTTTGAGATTTTTATGGACACGGATTCAATAAAAATTATCTCACTTCATTTTCATGGGTATGGTTGCGCCATCTCCAAAGCATCAACATCTGTTTTAACTAAATCGCTCGGAGGCAAAACACTGGAAGATGCGTTGAACGTATGCAAAAACTTTCTTGGTTTCATAAACAAAACCGAGCCAGGCGATTCAGTAACTTTACCCATAGAATTTACGGCCTTCGCGGGTGTGCACGATTTTCCAGAACGCTATGATTGTGCTACACTTGCGTGGAAGGAGATGAAAATGTTTTTGGAAAGAAACTTTTGAATCGGAAACAACAAAACAATAAATGAAAATCAAGTTAATCGCGTTCGGCATAGCCAAAGACATTATCCGATCAAAACAAATGGAATTTGAACTGAAGCCTGGCGACACCATTTCTATGCTCAAGCAAAACTTGTTTCATCGTTATCCTGAGTTTGCAAAATTAAAGTCGCTTGCCTTTGCCGTAGGAGAAAATTATCAAGACGATTCGTATGGACTCCATGAAAATGACGAGGTGGTAATTATCCCTCCGGTGAGTGGAGGATGACAGCAAGATTAAAAAATTTAACTAAAATATCCCGTACCATCATGATGAAATTTACCCGCTTGTTGGCAGTGGAAATGATTGCTTCTTCCTGCACAACACCCAAAGAAAATTCCGGTGAAAACTGGATTAAACTTTTCAACGGCAAGGACCTCAACGACTGGATTGTGAAAGTGCACCACCACGAAACTGGGGTAAACTTTGGCAACACCTTTAGTGTGGAAGACAGCATTATCAAAGTGCGTTATGATACGTATGGCGACTACAACGATCAGTTCGCGCACCTTTACTATAAGCAACCTTATACGCATTACCATTTGGTGGTGGAGTATCGCTTTACCGGAGAACTTCAAAAGGGCGCACCAGACTATACCATGTTGAATAGTGGTGTGATGTTTCATTCGCAAGATCCACGCGGTATGTTGAAAGAACAAAACTGGCCCATCTCTGTGGAGATGCAATTTCTGGCCAGCCTCGGGGATGGAAACCCCCGCCCCACGGGCAATATGTGTTCGCCCGGAACAGAGATTGAATATCAAGGCAAAGTTTATGATGGCCATTGCCTCAACTCAACTTCCAAAACTTTCCATAAAGATGAATGGGTACGTGCCGAGTTGATTGTGCTGGGCGATTCGCTGATCACTCACATCATCAATGGCGATACGGTTTTGCAATACAGCAAACCAACTATGGGCGGTGGTGTTGTGGCTGGGTATGATAGCGCTATGTGGCAACCTGGCAAAGCATTATCCTCGGGCTACATTGCGTTGCAGAGCGAAGGCCAACCTATTGATTTTAGAAAAGTGGAGTTGAAGGATTTGAAGAAGGCAAACCGATAACTACTGTAACAACGAACATCAATACGCCCTATCCACCACACCCGATCCGTAAACTTTCTTCGTCACGTTTTTGGTGTTGCCTTTGTGTTTCACGCTGCCACTTCCCAGCACCGTGGCATCCAGCGTGGCGGTGGCCGACAATTCGCAACTGCCTGATCCACTCATTTTTACTTTGGCACTTTCCAGCTCGCAGGCAAAAGCATTTAAACTTCCGCTCCCACTCATCACGATGTCATTGGTTGTTGCATATCCTTTTAAGGCAATGTTACCCGAGCCACTGATTTCTGTTTTCAAATTGCTGCCTTTAATGTCAAGGTCAATGCCCCCACTACCCGATACAGACAAATTCAAATAGTCGGCAGCTATGGAGTTTTCAGAAATAACTTTGCCTCCGCCATTCACCTGTATTTCTGTTAGCTTTTTCACGCTCACCATCACCTTCATCACCGGTTTGATTTTTATATCGTCAATTTTCGACCAGATACTTTTGTTGGGGCTGTCCGGCTTGCGCTCCACGTTTACCATGAGCACACCATTCTCTACTTTCACGGTGGTGAGTTCCCAAATTTCCGGAAGGGTTTCCACGTTTACTTCCTGCTTATTGGTCTGCTTCACATACACTGTATAATTGGAGTTTACATAAATGCTGGTAAACTCCGGCAGCTCCAACGTCTTTTTGGTTGTTTGTGCAAACGTAAAAGAAGCAATGGAAAGGAGCACCAGCGAAACAACGATAATGGCAAGGATGAAATTTGTTTTTCTCATAGGTTGTTGATTTGGGATCTAAATCTGTAAATCTTTGACTGTTAAAAACCTGGACATTCGACAGGATTGCAGAGCGGGCGACAAAAAGTATTAGCTTACGATTAATCGAATTGCTATCGTCCTTTCTTTTTAAAAATTGCCTTATAAATAAATACAAAGAGCACCAGCCCAACACACATAACAAATAGAACAGTGGGTGTTATCAGTTTTGTGGCATGCATGGGCTTAATGGTTAAAGGCGGATACGCATCTGAAATTTAACATCATTTCTGATATTTCCACTAATTGTTTCACCGCCCGATCCAATCGTATCCCTGTCGGTATAGCGCACGTGTGCCCAGCGGAACCACACATCCACTTTTTTAGAAATGCTATATTGCAGCAACACATAGTTTCGAATGCCCACACCATAGTAGGCAGGAAATGAAAATGCGAGCCACACATCTTTTTCATACACATAAAGCCTGTTGTCATAGTCAGCGGCATCAAACAGAGAATATCTTCCGCTTATGCTGAGTTTGCCTTTGCTCCAGGTCACATCTTGCAACAGCAACATTCCGTGGGTAGTAGCTCCTTGATGGGAATAGGAATTGAATTGTGCGCGGGTGCGAAAGCTAAGTTGGCTGCTCGCGGCATAGTCGGCATTGATCCAATAATTATGTTTAGTGCCGGGTGCGGTGCGGTATAAATTATCATCGGTGCTGGAGTTTCTAACTTTGGTTTCTTGGCGTGCTTGCAAAAACAATACAATGTTCTTGGCTGGCTTATAGTTGAACCGAAACAACCATTCACTTCCTTCCGATGGGGCATAGCTTCTGTACCGCAGCCAGGGAAATCTAAATAAATCCAAATAGCCTGAGAAGGAATACTTTTTGTTCGGCACATATTTCCATCCCCAATACATACCGGTTTCGTTTTGTGGAGTTGTGTTCTCTGCCAGTGCATTGCTATAGAAGTTATAGAAATTGCGATCAAATTTCCGATAGTGCAATGAGAAGTCAAGCGAGGGAGCCAGACTTCCAAGTATGCCGGCTGTTATGCCCATGCCATGATCAACGGAGGTGGATACTTCACTGAAAAAGGAAAAATTTTTGTAAGCGTAATTTAGGTATCCGCCCACATTGGTGTTTTTGTCTCCTTGAAAATAAAACTGATTGTATAAAGTTGCATTACGCAAAAGAGGAGAATTAAATTGGGTGTGGTGCATGATCAGCCCTGCATCTAATGAGTTGAATTTATAAGACACCACCGTGGCGATATTTTTTTCCTTTACTGTATTACGGTTTTCAATTTCACTGGGTGTGCGGTGCAGGCCCGTGTAGCTGAGCGATGAAATTATCTGAATGGGTTCTGAAATGGTGTCGAGGGTTACGTTGCCATCTCTCCATCGCGAAGAATACATGACATGGGCTGTAAGTTTTTTATGGATTGAATAGGAAACAGCAGCACCGCGAAAAAAGCCAGCTTCATAGAGCGAGGTATAGGGCAGGAATCCAACATTGGCTCTGCGTATGGTAGTTACGGCTTCAGAATTTTTTCCGATGCCAAACGCAGAACCAAGCGTAAGGCCTTGTCCGAATTGTGCTTGATAATCGCCCACGATCAGGTTCTTTATTTTCCCTTTGTTCATTGCTTGCGCATGAAAAGAAATATAGTCGGCACCATATTGTTTTTGAGTTGGCGACCAGCTTAATTTTTCCCCGGCATCTTTTTCTGCCGTGAAGCCAACGCTAAAGTCGCCCGGCCTGCTGGTGCGAAACCGTGTGTATAGTTTGTCGGGCGAGCCAACATATTTTCCGGAAGGGGAAACCTCGCTGCCGTATCCTTTTCTTTCTTCTAGAGTCCGGTCGTACCTGAACACCAGATAATTGTTTTTCTCTTGTGAGATGCGCTTCCAAAAATTTTTATTGATCGTGGAGGTAACATCGGGCACACTAACAAAGGGAGCGAGTTTTAAAAAATCTTCCTGGCTTATGCTTTCAATATTTTGAAGTTCATAGATAGAAAGAAAGGGCCCCGCTTGGTTGCGATAGTCAACGAATGCCTGGATTTGCATTTCGTTCAGAATGAACAAGGAGCGCAACTGTTCATCCGTGATTGTATTCAGGTCTGCCGGGTTTGATAGCAGTTGTGCCAGATTTTCATAGAGGTCTTCATAGTTTATGTCTTCATCTTGCACGGCCAGCAGTTCATCCACAAAACTCTCAAGATCAATTTCTTTTTTTGGAATGCTTTGAGCCATTGAAGTCTTGCCACTCACCACCAACAGGAGTATGAAACAAGCCAGCTTCATTTTTCTATATTTTTGGAGAAAGAATACACTGCCGAGGCCTGATGCAGCGCCCCTGTTAATGGATTGAACCGCACCGCATAGTCAAGTCGCAGTTTCTTTTTTCTTATGCCAAGACCAAAACATGCTGTATTAGGATTGAGGTTGAAGCCTGTCCTGAAAAAAACCTTTTGATGAAAGGAATATTCGAGGCCGGTGCGCCAGGTAGCGATGTAGTCCAATTCTTTTGCAAGTTCGGTGGTGACAAGAATATTTTTTTCGAGCTTGTACAATAGTCCTGCAGTTAAGCGTGTGGGCAATCGCTCATCCTCATCGCCCATGCGCGACTGGGTAAGGTTGGTAATGTATGCTCCAATAGAAAGTTTTTCAGTTAGTTCCGCGATACCTCCAAAATCAAAACTTATGGCTGTGGTAACACCAAAACCTTCGGCATTATATTGAACTAAGTTTACTTTCATTCCCAGCGATGCAATTCCAAATTGATTGCCAAACCCAATGGACAATGCCTGCTCATTGTATAAGTCATCGCCAAACCGGAACAGCCCTGCCGAAGCGACTCCCCATTTTGTGGGCATATTAAAAATAGCACCCATTCTGTTTGCACCTTTCAATTGCGCGTTTACTTCGTAAGCAAACGCTGCATTTGTTTGAGTGATTTTTGCAAGCCCTCCCGGATTGTTGAACAGGCTCCACTCATCGGCAAGGCCGGAGGAGGCATAACCCAACGCAGTTGCACGCGCGCCCATTTGTGTTGACACGCTTTGGGCAAACGCTATTTTTGCAAACAAGATTGTTCCGAAAATCAGGATTGACCTCATAACAATGATGGGTTGTAACTTCTAAAGTAGTATTTTTCTGTTCCGGGTTTAAGAAACTGATCAGTTTATTTTTTAGGTAAACTTATTTCCGTGAAACCCCGGCAAGGGATAGAAGTGGAAAGCTCCGCTTTGCGAGAGCCCTCGTTTAATCGGGGCCCGAAGTGCGCTGGGTGGCGGGTGGCCGGACCACTCGAAGCGCGTGGCAGGTTTGAAGCGCCCGCCTGACTGGACGGGCAGGAATAGCCGGCCCCGATTTTTTTCGGGGTGTCGCCAAATCACTTTCACAAAAATCCGTGTTGAAGCCACAACTAAAACAAATAATAATATTTTAATTTGAGAAATATCCCACACTTCAGAGGTTTAAAAAGTTATAAGTTATTTTTAGTTCATTCCTAAGTAAAACTGTCAAAATAACTTGTACACTTCTGGCTTGCAAAAAATATTTAGCGGCCTGGCCCCGAAACTTCGGGGCCATTGGGCTATCCGTTCC
>JAYVAI010000272.1:0-10601 GCA_043751075.1 Cyclobacteriaceae bacterium
ATGGCGCTTTTTGTGGCCCCCGTGTTTTTGTATCCTAAATCCAGCGTCACGGTGCCGGTCTCTTCCAGCAAGGTGCTGATGTCAATACCCTGCTCGCCCTCCGTTCCTTCTACAATGGGAAATTTATAAGACTTGCCATCAATAATTAGTTCTGCCGTCTTCGCCATGATTAATCAGTTTTAAACTTTGGTTTTAAAGATATGAGGTTCAGTCTTACAAAAAAACACCACGATGAAATTAGTTGTTGCCTAATATCAAGGGCATTCCATCCTTGCCAGACCCGATAACAATAATCTTGCTGTTTGGGGATTTCGACAATTCCAAGGTGGCTTCTATCCCCCTCATTTTCAATAGCTTGTCGGTCAAACTGTTGTTGATGATATTATTTGCGCGCGATTCGCCTTCTGCGGCAATGCGTTTTCTTTCCGCTTCACTTCTTTCTTTGTCAAGACGAAACTGGTAAGCGAGTGCTTCCTGTTCCTGCTGCAGTTTGCTTTCAATGGCCACCTTTATTTGTTCGGGCAGAGCAATAGAGCGAATGAGCACGGCTGTTGCGTGTACGTTGTTTTTGTTTAGTATGGTTTCCGTTTCGGTTTTGATAGCCGTCTCCACCTCGGCACGCTTGGTAGAGTAAATTTCTTCTGCGGTGAAGCGGCCCATCACCTGGCGCACCGTGCTCCTTACTTCGGGTATCACCAGCACGGTTTCATAGTCGGTGGTAAACTGCTCGTGTATATATCCAATCCTGTCGGGGATGGGATAGTAGCGCACGGTTACGTCAATGTGGATGGACAAACCGTTTTTGTCCAGCATGTCCATGTTTTCTTCGGATGACGTTTCATTCACCTTGTAAGTATAGACTTCGTTCCAGGGTGCCTTTATGTGAGTGCCCGGGCCCACTATGTTGTCTTTGTCCAAGCCTTTTCCAAACGGAAAGAAAAGAACGGCTCGCTCCGTAGCACTGATGGTATAAAACAAACTTGACGACAGGGCCATCACTACAATAAATGCAATGACGCCTAAAATGATGAGGGGTAATCTTCGGTTATTCATATAGATTGGTTTTTATTTTTGTTTTCATTTTCATTGCGCGGAAGCCCTAATAATTTTCCTATGATCAACAGGCTGTAAAGCCCGCCCCACACAGACTCGATCACACTGATATTGCGTATCAACCGGGTGGGCTTCAGGTCGGAACCTATGCCCCCCAGCACACTGAAACTGTAGGTTACGCATTCAGAGTAGTTAGGCAACCCCAATTCTATTTCTGCCCCCAGGCTTCCGGGCCTTGCCGTGCTGATCAAGTCGTAGAGGCTGCCAAAGGAAATGCCCACCATAAGAAAAACACAGGCCGCGCCCCAAAGTTTATCGGAGGTAATAAACCCCTCCGAAAATAGGTCGCGGATAGCATAGCTGATTACAGTTACTTCGATGGGGAACAACACACCGTGCAGGATCAATAAATAGGTTTGCCTGTCGGCAACGTGCAGGATTTGATAATAGGGAAATTCCACCAGTATGCCGGTGATCACAATCCCGAAAAGGACTATAAGTATGCCGACTATAATAATTTTGTTGGTGGTAAAGTTGCGCAGCAGATCCCATAGCAAGAAGGCATACACCGCGCCAAACGTTGAAAAGATGGTGATGATAAATTTTGAAACCCCCGACTGCGAATTTTCAAGCACAGGCTCGGAAAGCACAAGACCGAGCGTAACAATAAAAATCTGGATCACGACCACATTCCTATAGTCTTTTGCTTTTTCTCGCTGCAGGGCTGCCTTGCTTAAAAATCCTTTGAATGTTAGCTGGAACATACTACTTCGGTCATTGCTTAGGCTACATCTTTAAACTTAGACACAATGGAATTCCCATTTTTTGTGTACCCTAACCTACGCAGTACGCAGTAATGGGTGAGATGCCCGCGAAGCTAAGGATTAGATTTCAATAAAACGGTTTATGGTATGTGTAAAAAAACGAAAAAGCGATAACCTTTAGGAAAACGCTTTTTCGATTTGATTGAATGGATGGGTTAATTTGCTCCGCCCGTTCCTTCGCCTGTATTTTCAGAAGGCGCGGGAGTAGGTGGTGTGAGGATAACAGGAGCAACAACGGGTGCAGGTGCAACAACAGGTTTAGGTGCAGCAACAGGTTTAGGTGCGGCTACTGGCTTAGGTGCAGCCACTGGCTTGGGAGCGGCTACTGGCTTAGGTGCAGCAACAGGTTTAGGTGCAGCCGCTGGCTTGGGAGCGGCTACTTTTTTAGGGGCTGCCTTCTTCACTGTTTTTTTAGGGGCTGCTTTCTTCGCTACTTTTTTAGGAGCCGCTTTTTTGGAAGCCTTCTTCGCTACTTTTTTGGTAGCTTTTTTTGCTGCTTTCTTTGCTGCTTTTTTGGGTTTTGCTTTCCCTTTTTTCGCGGTCTTTTTTGCTTTCTTTGCCATAGTAGGTTGGTTTTATTTTTTTTAGTTAGTTGTTTAATGTCGGAGTTTTTTGGTTACTCGTCTTGTAAATGTAAAAACAGATTTACTTTCCTATGCAAAACTTTGAAAAAATATTTTTGATGAGGCTTTGGTTTTGGGCGGATGAATGTCTCCAACCGGTCTGGATGGGTAGGCAGAGTAGTAAGGAGATATGCCAATGAGGGGGGAAAAACTTATGCCCCCGCGTTGGCTTTTATCCTTTCTATTCGCTCCCCTCTATTTTAAACCCCTATCCGTTTTCGTTGGTAATGTTCGGTTTCTTGGATGTCTTTATTCAGCAAGTAGTTTATGGCCTCGTACACGTCTTTAAACCTTTTGTTGTACTTAGTTTCCAATGCCTTTAGTTTGACCGTAAAATCTTTGTTGTTCAATGCGTATTGCCTGATAAAAACAAAGGCCCTCATTATTGAAATATTTACGTCTATTGCTTTATCACTGTTCAAAACAGTTGAAAGCATCGAAACCCCTTGTTCTGTAAATGCAAAGGGCAAGTATCGTGTACCGCCTCTTTTGTTTGAGGTGCTAAAATTGCACCTCAAAGTTTCCCATTCAGCCTTAGATAACTCGAACATGAAATCGGGCGGAAAACGTCTAAGGAAAACTTTCAAAATAATTTGTACACTTCTGGGTTAAAAAAATTTGGCGGCCTGGCCCCGAAACTTCGGGGCCACCGGGCTATCGCTCCAAGTCCGGCTCCCCACAAAATCCACGCGCTTCGGGCTTTCCACTTCTATCCCTGGCCGGATCACCTAACACATAACTTGTACAGTTGTCAAACATCTTGGGCGGCCTGGCGAGACGCCACCGGGCTATCCGTTCCAAGTCCGCCACACGCACAAACTCACGCGCTTCGGGCCTGCCTGCGGCAAAGGCAGGCTTTCCTCTACTATCCCTGGCCGAAGTGATTGTACAAGTTATTTTGACAATTTCACTAAGGTTAGCCCTTACGGCTCGTTTATAAGGTATTTAGTTTCTGTTTCATAGAGTTCGGCAAGGTCAAAGTCCAACATTACTTTTTGCCCTCTCACTTCACGGATTTTAGTTTCGATTTTTTGCAGCTGCATTCTCTTTTGCGTTTTGGTGAGGATTATTGAGTTGAATATAGTGGTTACTTTCCGATACAAAACTTTGAAAAAATATTTGCAAGCAGGTCGTCCGAGGTTATCTCTCCGGTAATCTCACCCAGGTGGTGCAGGGCCTGGCGGATGTCCATGGCAAGAAAATCCCCGGTCACTCCGGAGGCTAACCCCGTCAACACCCGATGAAGTGATTCGTTTGTTTCAGTTAGCTTTTGGTAGTGGCGCAAGTTGGTAACGAGCACATCGCCCTGGCGCACTTCATGTACATTGAATTTTGAAAGAATGCTGTTTTTTAATGAATCCAAATTGGTTTTTGATGCAGCCGATATGAGTATAAAATCACGGCTCTCGATGGCTTTCAGTATCTCTGGCCTGGCTCGGTCAAGTTTATTTCCGATTTTGAGATAGGGGATGCCCAAACTTTTAAGTTGTGCTTCCTCTTCCTTGAGCGAGGCGAGATCGGTGACCGACAAATCAAAAAGATACAAGATCAGTGAAGCCTTCTTCATGGTTTCGCGTGTGCGCGCTATGCCCAGCGATTCAATCACATCGGTAGTCTCCCTGAGCCCGGCCGTATCCATAAACCGAAAACTGATGCCGCCCAAGGTAATTTCATCTTCAATAACATCGCGGGTGGTGCCGGGTATTTCCGACACGATGGCTTTATCTTCATTGAGCAAAGCATTGAGCAGGGTTGACTTGCCCGCGTTGGGCTTGCCGGCAATCACGGTAGGGATACCATTTTTTATCACGTTTCCCTCATCAAAGGATTTGATAAGCGGATACAGATAATCCATGATCTTTCTTACCAGATCGGTGAGGTCTTTGCGGCCAGCAAACTCAACATCCTCTTCGCCAAAATCCAACTCAAGCTCAATGAGGGAAGCAAAATGAATTAGTTCTTCGCGCAACTGTTTTATCTCCTGCGAAAATCCCCCGCGCATCTGATTGATGGCAGCCTGCCGGGCATTTTCGTTTTCGGCATTGATAAGGTCGGCCACAGCTTCGGCCTGGGCCAGGTCGAAGCGGCCATGCATAAATGCCCGTTTGGTAAACTCTCCGGGTCCGGCCAGCCGTGCACCGGTGTGCAGAAATGCCTTGATGATCTGCCCTACAATAAAAGGCGATCCGTGGCATGAAATCTCTACCGAATTTTCGCGGGTATAAGAATTAGGTTCTTTAAAAAGTGTTACCAACACTTCGTCAATGGTTTTGCCATCTGCTTCAAGCGTGCCCAAATGCACCGTGTGCGAAGGTTGCTTCTCTAAGTTTTTTCCTTTAAATAATTGATTGGCAAGGCGGATGGATTCCTTTCCTGATAGGCGTATCACTGCAATGGCACTTACGCCCTGGGCGGTGGCAAGGGCAATGATGGTGTCGTCAATGGCGTGGGCGGAAATCATGGCCGCAAGATTCAGATTCAAAATTCAACATTCAAAATTTAGTGGTACTTATATTAGAACCTTGTTGGTGTTGTGCGCGGCAATTGCGGGCGGGCTCATCAACAAGCGTGATGCCACCTCACTTGTTGGTGGGCCAACGCGCTAATGCACACACGCAACACCAACAAGGGCGGCAAATCTTGAATCTTAAATCTCACATCTCAAATCTCACATCTTTTATCATTTCCTCACAATCAACACCGGCATTTTCACCCTGTGCCGAACCGTGTCCACCGTGGTTCCGAAAATCAGATCTTTTACCCATTTGTGGCCGTGGGCGCCCATCACCAGCAGGTCGGCATGGTAGCCGTTCACAATTTCTGGTATGATACGTTTCGGGTTTCCAAATCCGATTTTAAAATCTGCCTCATAACCCTGATTGATCAGTTGGTCGGCATAGCTTTTCAAGGCAGCCTCGTCTTCGTTCGATTCATGGTCGGCAATTTCACGTCCATACCACATGGCCCCGGCAGTTTCCACCACGTGCACCAGCAGGTAGCGGGCACCTTTGCCCCCTTGCGAAACGGCACTGCGTATGGTAAGTGAATCCACCGAACTGAAATCAATGGTGACGGCAATTTTCTTATAAGCAGTTTTGTCCAAGCTGATTATTTGCGAAGCAGATCCATGCGGGGCAATGGCTGCCCTTTCACTCCTTCGCCTGTCCAGCCAGGGTTTGAATGAGATATAGAGAAGTAACGATGCTGCTCCAATGCAAACAGGGAGCACCGAAACCCAAACGATCCATGCGTTGTCTCCGGCTGACACGAGCCAACCGGAAATTTCATTCATCACCAATTTTGCATTCAACGAAACGATAATGATGGCAATAGTCCACGCAGCAATTTTCATCCACGGTTTAATTACAAACACGCCCATCTTCTCTTTGTCGCTGGTGAGGTGGATCAACGGGATAATGGCAAAACCCAATTGCAGGCTCAGCACCACTTGGCTGAACACCAGAAGCTCCCCGGTTTTCCCTTCGCCATACATAAGGATTACTATATAAGCGGGTATGATGGCAATTAGCCGAGTGATAAGCCTTCGCAGCCAGGGCGCAATGCGCAAGTTCAAATATCCTTCCATCACAATCTGGCCGGCAAGGGTGCCGGTGATGGTGGAGCTTTGGCCTGCGGCAATTAAGGCAATGCCAAACATGATAGAGGCCCATTCATTTCCCAGCAATGGCGACAGGAATTTGTATGCATCCTGAATGTCGGAGACTTCATACATGCCCGCCCTGAAAAAAGTGGAGGCGGCCAGAATGAGTATGGCTGAGTTTACAAAGAAGGCAGCATTGAGTGCAATGGTAGAGTCAATAAGGTTGTATTTGATAGCGCTCCAAATTCCTTTTTCGGTGGTATCAAACCTGCGCGTTTGCACTAATGACGAATGCAAATACAAATTGTGTGGCATTACGGTGGCCCCGATTATGCCGATGGCAATATAAAGAGCGGCATCCGATGGGAGGGAAGGAATGAACCCCAATGCCAACGCCCCCATATCGGGCTTGGCCCAAATCATTTCCAACAAAAAAGAAATACCGATGGTGGCTACCAACGCTATGATAAAGGCTTCGATCTTGCGCATGCCATAGCTTTGAAGCAACAGCAGCAGCAGGGTATCCAACACCGTGAGCGACACGCCCCAAACCAATGGAAGGCCAAACAACAACTGCAAGCCAATGGCCATGCCAAGCACTTCGGCCAGATCGGTGGCGGCAATGGCTATTTCGGCCAATATCCACAGACAGAAATTTACAACCGGATGATAAGTAGTGCGCGAAGCCTGGGCGAGGTCCAACTGGCGCACAATCCCCAACCGGGCACTCAAACTTTGCAGCAGCAATGCCATCAGGTTCGACATGAGCAGCACCCAAATCAATTTATACCCAAACTGACTGCCTCCGGCAATATCAGTGGCCCAGTTGCCGGGGTCCATGTAGCCTACACTAACAAGATAGGCCGGGCCCATAAAGGCAAACAGTTTTCTCCAGCCCTTGCGATTGGTGGCGTCCACCGAGGCATGAACTTCGCTCAACGATTTTCTTGGAATCTCCCGCTCCCTCATATCATTCTGACACTAAAATGTTTTTTGAAACTTCGTTTGAAATGAATACCCGATGGTCTTCAATCAAAATTTCCATTGATCCATCGTATTCTTCTTTGCCCAATACTTTTACGTTTACCCCTGGCCTGGCTCCGATCTTGTCCAAGTATTTTAAAAGGTTTGAGTCTGAATCTTTTACCGCAGCAATTTTTCCCTGATAGCCCTCACGCAATTGGTCTAACGGCACCTGTGGCATCAATTTTATTTTTCCTTTATGGTCGGGGATGGGGTCTCCGTGCGGATCCACTTTTGGGTAGCCCAGAAATTCATCTAATTTTTCAATCAGGCGCGAAGAGTTGATGTGCTCGAGTTGCTCGGCCACTTCGTGTACTTCATCCCAGGTAAACCCCAGCTTTTGAACTAAGAAAGTTTCCCAAAGCCTGTGCTTGCGTATCACCACTAGGGCCTCTGCTTTTCCTTTGCTGGTAACATTCACACCATAATATTTTTCGTGGCTTATAAAATCTTTGGCCGATAGTTTTTTGATCATATCGGTGACCGATGCCGCTTTAGTGCTCATGGCTTCGGCCAGTTCGTTGGTGAGAACGGATTTTGATCCTCCGGCAGAAAGATGATAGATGGTCTTTAAGTAATTTTCTTCGGTAAGGCTTAGCATCATGGACGTAGCAATGTCCAAATGTATAAAGTTTAGATTAGTCTAAAAAATATTTTTAATCTAAAATATTTTTTATCGAAACGAGAAGTTTTTTTTCTTCCAAAAGCCAATCCACATCCTTGGGTGTGGTGGTATAGAAGTCAGCCTGTTTCATTTGTTTAAGCAGGGCAGGGGCATCAAAGGGCAAGGTAAAGTCAATGGCGATGGCTGCATGGCATGGCAGGCATAGTTCCGTCCACGGCCTATGGTTTTGGATAAGGATGGGAAGCCGGGCCGACAGATACTCGTACAGTTTGGTGGGTACTTTGTTTTCGGTGTGCGGGCTGGCCGGGTAATAAAGTATAGCAAAGTCTGCTTTGGCGATAGCGGAAATTATCTGGGTGTGGGGCACAAGCTGCTCGCCACCGGTGATGGTGATAAAGGGTTTGCCCGCTATGCTTTTCTTAACCTTGAGCAGGGTTGAGGGCAGCGAGCAATAACCGATAATGTTTAGCCGTACTGACGGATCAAGTTGGTGCAATGAACTGGCCAGGCCTATGGCTTGAAATATTCCTGTGCTTTCGCTGATGGTTCCCGTGAAAAGCAATTGTATGGCTCCTTCTGATTTCAACCGGACAAACGCGGGAGGCAGCAGGCTTTTGTTTTCAAGGATCACGTATCGCTTCCCATAGAATTTCATTTCTTTTTCGAACCCTTTTTCGGCCACGAAGAACAGATCAATGAATGGCGAAAGCACTGTTTCTTTAACCCGTACCCAAGCTGCAATCAACGGGCGAAGAGGAGCGGGAAAAGCGTCTGTCAAAAGAATGTTGCGCCAGTAATTTTCCTGAACATCATACACAATCCGGCAACCAAAGAATATTCTGATCAACATCGCAACTATCAGTAATTCATGGGTATTGACTATTACTATCTCCGGTTTTAGTTTATATACTTTTTTAAAGATGAGCAGGGGCATCCAGATCCTTTTCAGGCTCAACCGATCAAATGCTGGAAGCGGAAGAAAGGTGATTTTAGGATCGGCCACCGGTGCCTTGGACGGATAACCTATTATAAAAACATCATGCCCGGTGTTGGCAGAAAGAGACTTGCCAATTTTCTCGAACATGCGCACATCATCCACTGGTTTGAGAACTGAGGCGAGGACTATTCTTTGTTTTTTCATTTACTTGCAACCCGGTTTAAAAATAGTGTATTAATGGAACTGAAAGAATTAATTGAAAAAGCCTGGGCCGACCGGGAGTTGTTGAAGTCACCGGAAATCCAATCGGCAGTGCGCGAAGTCGTGGACCTGTTGGACAAGGGAAAACTTCGCGTGGCAGAGCGGGATGGTGAAGGCTGGCGGGTAAATGAATGGGTGAAAAAAGCGGTGATCCTTTACTTTCCCATCCAGCAAATGGAAGTGATAGAAGTGGGCCCGTTTCATTTTCACGATAAAATTGCCTTAAAGAAAGATTACAAAAGCTTAGGCGTAAGGGTGGTGCCACATGCCATCGCCCGGTATGGCTCCTTCATCAATAAAGGTGTGATACTGATGCCATCGTTTGTAAACATTGGGGCTTATGTTGATGAAGGTACTATGGTGGACACCTGGGCTACTGTGGGGAGTTGTGCCCAAGTTGGAAAAAATGTGCACTTGAGCGGTGGGGTTGGCTTGGGCGGAGTGCTTGAGCCGGTGCAAGCTGCACCCGTTATCATTGAAGACAATGTGTTTGTTGGTTCGCGCTGCATTGTGGTAGAAGGAGTGAGGGTTGGCAGAGAGGCCGTGCTGGGCGCCAATGTGGTGTTGACTGGAAGCTCGAAAATCATTGATGTGACACAATCTAAACCCATTGAATATAAAGGGTTTGTGCCTCCACGATCGGTAGTGATTCCGGGCACTATCCCAAAGCAATTTGCTGCCGGGATATATCAGGTTCCGTGTGCTTTGATCATTGGCACTCGCAAAGAAAGCACGGATAAAAAAACTTCTTTGAACGATGCCTTGCGTGAAAACAATGTGTCGGCTTAGGGCTTGGCACACGCTTTGTCATTCTGACTACGCGTAATTATTTTTAAAGTATGAATTTTTTTAAAGGTCTTCTGATTGTATTGATCCTCGCATCGTTTACCGTTGCTCAGAAGAAAGACTTTGTGCCGATCAAAAACACCAGCTTCGGTACAGGCGAGGTTCTAAATTACAGGGTAAACTTTGGGTTCTTCACAGTGGGCAAGGCCTCCACGATTGTTGAGAAGAAAATATTCATCATGAACTCCCGCCCTTGCTACAAGGTGGATGGCTATGGCGAAACGCTCGGGTTTGTTTCCTGGATAACGAAAGTTAAAGATCAGTGGGGTGCCTATATAGACACAGCCGCGTTGGTCACTCATGTATCGTACAGAAAAATAAGGGAAGGCAACTACAAAAAAGATGAGATCATCCGGTACGATCACGACAAGCTGCAGGCTGAAGTAAGGGTGGCTGATAAGGAGACGGGCATTTATGGTGACCCTAAATTTTATACTACCCCCGACAATGTGCGCGACATGGTTGGTGGCTTTCTTTACTTACGAGTTGTTGATTTTTCGAAATACAGAAAAGGTGACACGCTGGCCATTTCAGGATTTTTTGAAGACACCCCATACCTATTTAAAATCATCTATTCCGGCAAAGACAAGGTGCATACCAAAGTTGGTGTGATACCCTGTCATAAATTGATTCCGATCATGCCCGACAACAAGATTTTTGACGGGGAAAATTCAATAACCTGCTGGATTTCGGATGACGAAAACAGGATACCTGTAAAGATACAGGCAAAGATGTTTATCGGGAGCACGGGTGTGGAACTGACAAGCTTTTCTGGCCTGCGAAACCAACTGCGGGTGTTGCAGAGATA
>JAYVAI010000273.1:0-3907 GCA_043751075.1 Cyclobacteriaceae bacterium
GCAAGCCATCAAAAGAGAGTCACCCCCCGCAACTACTTTCATCTTGTCGCCTTTATCCTGTTTGTTGTTACTAATTTAGCCTTCGCGCAAAACCCCGTCAAGCCCGGTGTGTATCCCTGGCCAACCGCATCGTCAGAAAAAAATTCTGCTCAGGTGGTTCTTAGCGGCACGGCCACCGACTTAAACTTTTTCGAAGTCACCGCCAATGTTCTTGCACGGGGCAAGCAACAAAAAACAAACGTGCCCGCCACGCACGAGCATTTGCTGCTCATCAATTCAGAATCGATAACCGTGATGTTGAATGATTCCACCTACACACTGGTAAAAGGAAGTGTGGCCTTGGTGATGCCGGGCGAAAAGTATTCGATAAAAAATAATGGGAGCAATCCCGTCAATTATCACGTGATGAAATACCGTTCGAGGTTGCCCATTGATTTGGGCAGGGGCAAAACATCAGGAGGATC
The DNA here is from genome assembly GCA_043751075.1 of Cyclobacteriaceae bacterium. GTDB lineage: Bacteria > Bacteroidota > Bacteroidia > Cytophagales > Cyclobacteriaceae > ELB16-189. The sequence goes on from JAYVAI010000273.1 coordinate 465, forward strand.
GTTTGTGAAAGATTGGAACAAGCTCACATTCAAGCCTCATGAAAGGGGAGGAGTGCGTCCCTACTTCGACAGGCCCACGGCCATGGCAAAACGGTTCGAGATGCACACTACCACATTGAATGAAGGCAACATCAGTCACCCGCCACACACCCACGCAGCCGAGGAAATCATACTCGTTTTGGAAGGTGAAGTTGAAATGCTGATAGGTGAAACCTGGCACAAAGCCAAACAAGGTGATGTGTTGTTTGCTCCTTCAAAAATGCCGCATGGCCTAAAAAATATTGGCAAGGGACAATGCAGTTATTTTGCGTTTCAATGGGAATGATGAAGCGGCATACGCTGGACTTTATGTATTTGAAATGCATACCAACTTCAATACAAGAAAAAGGCAATTAAGGCCCCAGCAAAAATAAACGAGCCGTATTACTCGGCCATCACTCAAGCCATCGAAGCACGTACAGCAAACCTCCGCCCATTTGGCTACAAAAACTTACTGGAAGGAAAGGCTATCGGATTAGGATAGGAACGTACCGAGTGCTTTACGATATTTTTGATGATACGTTAATAATTGAAATTGTGAACATGGGAGTGAGGGGAGGGATTTTATGATCAATTTCACGCTTCGCACCTGAGCCGAGGTCAACCATTTTGTTGACTTCAACAAAATGGTCTGAAAGATTTTGCTTGGCGTTGGTGCAAGCTGTCTTTGCTTTATCAATTACCTTTAAAAATTTCTCCATTCGTTGTGGCTCATAAAAGTTTGGTGAAGATAATTAGTCCTACTTTGTCAAGTTCTAAATTTATGACAAGATCAAACGGATAATCAAAAGAGATAAGTCCTGAACGAAAGTAACCGTTCTCTTTCTTGGCTTAGCGAAGGGATGACATTTTCATTAAAGTGTCATTCCGGGCGAGGGGAGAATTTTTTTAATTTGGTTCACAAGCAAACGAGACCCGGAATCCCGTTAAGGTTTGCGCCAATCTTTTTTATCGGGATCGCGGGTCGAGTAGAATATTTTCAATAGTGATAAAAGTTGAGCACCCTCGCCCGCGATGACATTTTCATTAATTAGAAGTAACATGACAAAGTAGGATTCGCATGACCCTCGAATAACCCCTTTGTCCATTTTAGTATATTAGCGAAGTTATGCGGGTAGCTATTTTGCTTTTATTTACTTCAATTACTGCTTTCAGCCAGAATAATCAAGACCTGCGGTTTATCCAGAACAAGGGCCAATGGAATGAGGGCATTGATTTTCAAGCCCAGGTACCAGGCGGACGTGTAGGCGTTTCGGCCAAAGGTTTTTCGGTTTTGTTAGTTGATATGGAAGCATCGGAACGCCAGCATTTGGCGGGCCACAACGGAATTAATGAATCCGATGGACTACCGGCAACCGAACCCATTGCCGCGCACTACTTCCAAATAAATTTTTTAGGGTCGAACCACCAATCAAAACCAATGGCGGGAATGCCTTTGGATGGCTACACTAATTATTTCCTCGGCAATGATTCCTGCCAGTGGGCCACGAATGCGTTGGCATTTGCATCCATCCTTTATCAGGATATTTATGATGGAATCGATTTCCGGATTTCATCAGTTGGAAAAAATCTAAAATACGATTTCATAGTAAGGCCAGGAGCCGATCCATCGCAAATAAAAATTGAATACTGTGGAGTGGACGGCATTGAAAAATCGGATGACTTTAATTTAGAAATCAAAACAACGGTTGGCTCACTTACCGAGCTAAAACCGTTTTCCTATCAGGCGAATGGCGATAGCAAACAAACCGTGCCAAGCGAATACCGGCTCGATCACAACATCGCTTCATTTTCTTTTCCTGATGATTACGATGAGTGCCGCACATTGATCATTGACCCTCTCTTGATTTTTTCAACTTACTCTGGCTCTACGGCCGACAATTGGGGAAGCACGGCAACGCCCGGTGAACATGGCACACTGTATTCGGCTGGCGTAACACATCAAGCGTTGGGAGGATTTTTCCCGGCTACTGTGGGCGCGTTTCAGGCTAACAACCGGGGAAGCTTTGATATGGCCATCATTAAATATGATTCGGCAGGAACGAAATTTTTATACGCCACCCACCTGGGCGGTGTCAACAACGATTCGCCCGAAAGCCTGGTGGTTGATAAAACTTCGGGCGACTTGATAGTGCTGGGCATCTCCAGTTCACCCAACTACTCGACCAGCATAAACGCATTCGACAGAACATTTAATCTCGGCACCACCATTTTTAATCGTGTGCTCAATACCGAAGACCAGTGGGATATCGTGCTTACGCGATTGTCGCCCGGTGGAAATCAGTTGGTGGGGTCAACTTTTCTCGGAGGATCGGGCAATGACGGCTTGAATCTTCCTAAACAATCGGGCGGCCCATTGGTGGTAAACTATGGCGATGAAATGCGGGGCGATGTAATTACCGATGATACGGGTAATGTCTATATCAGTTCTGTTACATCCTCCAATAACTTTCCCATTGTAAATGGCTTTGATAATTCTTTCAACGGGGGAACCACCGATGGCATTGTAATGAAGCTGGCACCTGATTTATCGTCTGTAATATGGTCGAGCTATGTGGGCGGATCAGGTTTTGATGCTGCCTATTCTATAAAATTTGATAACAATAAAAATATTGTGCTGGCCGGAGGAACCACCAGTGTTAATTTTCCGGTAACAACTGGAGCATATCAAACTATTTTCAACGGTATTGTTGACGGCTGGCTTGCGCGCGTGGCTGCCGATGGAAGCGCAATCATGAATGCGACATTCACCGGCACCAATTCATTCGACCAGGTTTACTTTGTGGACCTCAATGCCAAGGGAAATGTGTTTTGTTATGGACAGACAGCCGGCCAAATGCCAACAACATTCGGGGTTTATAAGAATCCAAACAGCGGACAGTTTCTGCAAAAATTTTCTCCCGACTTGAGCACGTTGGAATTCTCAACCGTTTTTGGTTCAGGGTCAACTAATGGTTTGGTGATACCAAATATTTCCCCTACAGCTTTTTTAGTGAACGAATGCGATAACATTTACATGGCGGGTTGGGGAGGCTTTGTTAACTCAAGCCCCAGCACCGGCTTTTGGCAAAGCACCACCTTTGGTATGCCTATCACTAGCGATGCCTATCAAAAAACCACAACGGGTTCTGATTTTTATTTTATCGTGCTCAACGGAGATGCCACTAAGTTGGTGTATTCAACATACCTAGGTGGCAATTCTTCCAAAACGCATGTGGACGGAGGCACCTCGCGCTTCGATAAGTTCGGCATCGTGTATCATGCCGTATGTTCGGGTTGCAATTTTGGCAATACAACCGGCCAGCCAACATCAGATTTTCCAACCACACCGGGCGCCAAATCAAGATTGAACCGTAGCCCGAATTGCAATAATGCTGCATTCAAATTCGACTTGTCATCACTTA
>JAYVAI010000274.1:0-3898 GCA_043751075.1 Cyclobacteriaceae bacterium
TTGACTTACCGTGCCCACCTCGGGGCATTCAGCAACATAAATTTCTTCTTCTCGGTGTAAAATAGCTGAAAATGTATGTTTGGTTATATTTCTATTTTAATCGAAAATAAGGGAGTTACGATTGCCTTACAATTTACAACTTCTTTTTATAATTAAGAGAGAGCTGCCCTGCAGATACCAACATTAACACTTGCCCCAGATCAGGATATTGAATTGTCCTGAAAATCCCTAAACAAGCTCAGGGACTTCAACCCTTACTATTGTTCCCTTGCCTTCTTCTGATTCAATTTTAATTGATCCATGAAGTTTGTCCACGGTCTCTTTTACAATGTACAGGCCCAAGCCCGACCCCACGCCCTGATCGGAGGCACGATAGAACATCTTGCAGACATTCGCAATGTGCATTTTAGAGATGCCCCTGCCGTTGTCTTCTATTTCCAGAATGGCTTTTCCATCGCCTACTTGAACATTGATTTTTACTATTGGATCCCTGCCATTTCTATAGCGGATGGAATTGGAGATAATATTGTTCAGGATCACCTTCAACCGCCATCGGTCACTGTAAAAAATTCCTTCTTGTTTCACCTGCACCACCTTCTCAACGGCCACACCTGTGGAAGTTGCAAATTCCAATTGGTCGAATGTTTCGTTGATCAATGGATCGAATAGTATCTCCTCCTTCTTTATTTCCAACCTGGAGTTCCGCGACTGATCCAATATTTCTTTGATAAAATTGTCCTGCTGGATGGCACTGCTGTATATTTTTTCCAGGTAAGTGTCCCTCATGGATTTATCCCTGTTGGACAGATTGATCAGCCCGAGGATGGAGGCAATGGGTGCGCGCAAATCGTGCGAAACACTATACACAAAATTATCAAGTTCTGCATTCCGCTTGCTCAACTCGGTGTTGGTATGCACCAACCTGTCTTCAGCTTCCCTTCGCGTGCTCACTTCTGTGTTCAATGCCTTTGTTCTATCCTGCACCATGGCTTCGAGGTTTTCGTTGAACAACTTCAATCCGCTCTGTGCTTCTTTCCGCTCGGCAACGGTGGCCGACACAACAATGGTAGAAATGCAAATCACTCCAATAAAAATTTGTAGTAGCAACATCGTGTCGTTTGCATTGACTTGAATGAATGGGCCTATGTTATAGATCGTGAAGTATAAGGTTATCATCGACACCGACAAGGCACCTGTAATGGCAGACAACAAACTAAAACGAAAAGCAAGCCACAACAACAAGGGGATAAGCAAATAGGGAATGGCGTAGGTGAGTGTGGTATTGGAATAGCCCATCTGCCACAAAAAGAATACACCAACTATGCACAAGACAAAAATGCCAACTTCAATTAATTTTTTTAGATCAAAGTCAATTTTACGCTTTTGGGCAATGGCCAAAATAAAAGGTGTAAACAATAATACGCCCACCACATTGCCAGCCCACCAACTGAAGCCACTTACGACCAAAGCCTCGAAAGGAATCACTCCATTGAAGAACAAACTCAAGATTCCTATAGATGCTCCGATAAGGCACATGAACAGAGTAACAAAAAGAAACCGGAAGGCATCCTTCGCATTTCTAAATGGGTAGCTGTCCTTGATCCACCACTTAACAAGAAAATTTCCAGTAAGTGTTTCGAGGGTATGGCCAATGGCGATAAAACTGGAGATGATTATGATCGTATTCTGGTCGAGCGTCTGGCTGTTCCAGTAGCCCATGATGTTGGCAACGAGCGCCCCAATGGTGATGCCTGGCCATGCCGACCGGCCCAAGATTATCATTAAGGCAAAAGCAATTCCGGAAGGGGGCCAGGCAGGCAAGGCAGTAGTATCCTGGAAAGCCAAAAAATATCCCAACCGCGCAGCCAAATAGTAGAGGGCGGCAACGAGGATAATTTTTAGGTCGGGATTATATTTAAGTATTTTTTTAATCAATGGAGTCAAATCACTTCATTATCAAGTAAATATGGTTAATTTTTATTTGAAACCAAATTGGAGTAATAAATGGCTCTCTGTGACCTTTGTGTAACCCTTCGTGTACTTTGTGGTAAAACTGGTAAAACTTTTAACCACTGAGAACACAAAGAAACAGCTCGCAAAAAAACATAAAGGGAAATAGAAGGCTAAAGCATCATAATTCGCCATGAACAGCAAATCATTTACAGATGAAATGCGCAACTACTTTTTCAGCACCAACTTCTGCGCTGTTTTCTGTGCGGTAAGGGCCAGTTCTGTGGCGAGAAAACAATGCTGCTGGGTCATGGCGGTTTCAGTGCGGTTGAGTATGTCGCTGATAAACTGATCGGCATAGGGAAGCGGATCTTTGCTGCAATCAAAATAGCGCGTTTCTTTTTTGTCAACCAGATAAAGATGGTTGCCTCCATCGTGCCCTGCAATATCAACGTTCTTTCGGATTTCGATGTAGCCTTCCGTGCCCAATATCGTCAGCCTTCCATCGCCCCACGTGTTGAGGCCATCCGGTGTAAACCAGTCCACACGCACATAGCCTGTTCCCCCGTTCCCACGAAAAGTAACATCACCAAAATCTTCAAACTCAGGATATTGTTGATAATGAACATTGCCCACCTGCGAGGCCACTACTTCGGCTTGGGTTGATCCGGTAAAAAATAAAAACTGATCGCATTGGTGCGAACCAATGTCGCAGATAATGCCGCCATAATATTTCTTGTCGAAGAACCATTCGGGCCGGGTCTTAATATTCATCCGGTGTGGCCCCAGGCCGATGGTCTGAACTACCTGACCGATGGCACCGGCCTTTACAAGTTCGCCCGCTTTTACAGTGGCCCTGTTCTCGAACCGCTCGCTGTACATGATGGAATAAATCTTCTTGGTTGCTTTTTGTGCACTCCTAACTTCGGCCAGTTGTTTAAGGGTGGTGATGCCAGGCTTATCCACCATAAAATCTTTGCCGTGGCGCATCACCTCAATGCCAAGGGGCGCACGCTCCACGGGGATGGATGCACTGATCACCAACTGGATTGCATTGTCTTCCAATATTTCCTTTTCGCTGCGGGCCAGCTTGGCCTGCGGATAGCGTTTGCTATAAGCCTCAACCAACGCAGGCTCTTTTGCATAAAAGGCAACCAGTTCGCCACCCCCACGAATCATGGCATCGGTTTGCGAAAAGATATGGCCGTGGTTAAGGCCGATGGTAGAAAACCGTAAGGCACCTTTCGGATTGGTATGCTTTCTCTTTTCAGACTCCACGAATGGGTTATGCTTAATTTTATGCGGAGTGCCATAAATACTATTTGGCAATATGGTTGCCCCAAGGGCTGTGGCCATGGTAAGGGACTGTTTAATAAACTTGCGTCTGTCTGGCTGCATGTGATTGAGTTTAGAGTTTAGAGTTTGAGTTTACTGTTTGACTTATTTTTCTAAGGCTTTGCAAAACAATCCGGAACTCATTCAATATCATGGCTGTGGCGCCCCACACCACCTCGCCTTCAATTTCAAAGTGAGGGGCCATGAGCGGGAACATCTTGGCTGCTATTATTTCTTTGGTCTTCACGGCATCCGGCAAAATCAAATCACTGAGCGATCCATGTATTATTTTCACCACTTCTTTTGGGTCCGGATGAAACCGTCCCGCACCTTTAAGCAAACCTACCACGGGCGTAACCATATAGTTGCTGGGTATCACAAAAAATTCCGAGAGCGTTCCGATCACCTCTATGGACGAACGCACCACCCCAATTTCTTCTTCTGTCTCACGCAAGGCCGTGTCGATCATCGATTCTCCAGGTTCTGATTTCCCTCCTGGCAAACTGATCTGGCCACCATGTGTGCCGAGGTAATCGGGGCGCTTGGTCAACGGAAATTTTATGGTGCCCCCTTCCTCATAAAGTAATATCATGACCCCTCCAGGCTTGGGAGC
>JAYVAI010000275.1:0-10480 GCA_043751075.1 Cyclobacteriaceae bacterium
AAACAGTAAACAGTTATATCAAAATCAAATAGCCGGCACCTTGTCTGCTTTGCTTGGCCTGGAATATAAGGGTGAACAAAAAGCCGGAGATATTATTTCATCGGTAATAAAAAAATAGAAGAGGTATGTAACTTACTTTTCAAATTTAATCCCATGCGCATACCGCTGCTTACCGCAATAATTATATTGGCTTCTTGCCAAGCTAACAAGGAGACTTCCCCCAAGCGATGGATAGCCACCGCTCCGGCTGGTGATCAATACGCATTCATAAATCGCGATGGAACCACCATAATCCCCAACGGTCGCCTGCTTACACCAACAGGAAAACAAATTATGGTGGCACCTCATCCGTTTGGCCTCACATTAAGTCCTGATGGCAAAACCATCATCACATCCAACTCGGGCACCGGCCCATTTTCAATTTCTATCATTAAAGAATACAATTCAGAAAATCCTTTAGTAAAACAAATCCCGGAAACGGTGAACCCCGAAGAGGGATTGCTCGAAGCGGTATTCATGGGCCTGGCCATTTCGCCCGATGGAAAAAAAGTATATGTGGCCGGAGGTCAGCAAAACAAAATTTATGTGTTTGATCTAGTCACCAACAAAAAGCTGGCGGAGATTTCGTGCAATAGATCTTTTGATGGAACGGATTATAGTGATGGCTATATCGGTGATATGATCTTGAACAAAGAAGGAACGCTCTTGTATGCGGTTGATCAGATTGGTTTCCGCATGATGGTGATCGACACAAAATCAAACACAGTAATAAGCAATGTAAAAACAGGCCGCTATCCTTTCGGGATTGCTCTTTCGCCCGATGAAAGCACCGTGTATGTGGCCAACGTGGGCATGTTTGAATACAGTTACATCAAGTCGCTAGACAAGAAACGGTTGAAGGAAACCGCACCACGCTTTCCGGTGTATGCTTTTGGTTCGAAGGAGATGAAAGAAGGGATTAAAAATGATTCGGTTGAAGCAGCGGGATTGGGCGACCCCAACGCACCGGAATCTTTTTCGGTGTGGGCCATTGATGTGAGCAAGGAAAAAAGGGAAGTGTTTGCAAAAATTAAAACAGGTGTGCTGGTAGGGGAGGAGGTAGAAGGTATTCCTGCCGTGGGCGGATCGAGCCCCAACTCGATGGTGTCCACCGACAATTTTGTATATGTGAGCAACGGCAACAACGACAACATCTCGGTGATTGATGTGAAGCAAAATAAAGTGGTGAGCAGTATTGAATTGAAGTTGGACGCCCGCCTGGGAAATTTGAAAGGGATAATTCCATTTGGTCTTGCCATCTCACCGGATCAAAAAAAGTTGTTCGTGGCCGAAGCAGGCATCAATGCCGTAGCTGTGATTGATGTGGCTACGCAAAAAGTGTTAGGTCATATTCCGGTCGGATGGTTTCCTTCCAAATTGAAAGTTACTCCCGATGGCAAACAATTAGTGGTTGCCAACGCAAAAGGTTTTGGAAGTGGACCCAATGGTGGAAAGTATTTTAATCCAACCGTTGGAAATACATCCGATTACATTGGTGAGTTGATGCTCGGCACCGTTTCCGTGATTGATATTCCCACTAACGAAGAACTGAAATCCCTTACCGAAAAAGTTGTTTCAAATAATTTTGCTTTTCGCGAAGTTGAAGAGACAACAGATCAAAACCCAATTCCTATTTTCCCCGAAAGGGAAGTGTCGCCCATAAAATATATTGTGTTCATATCGAAAGAGAACCGCACGTATGATGAAGTGTTTGGGCAGATGAAAAATGGAAAGGGAGATTCATCGCTGGCACGCTATGGTGCAAACCGGTCATTTGCCAACCGGAAGAAAACACTTTCCGTGGAAAATGCAACGGTGATGCCCAATCATTTGGAGCTTGCCAACAAGTTTGCCTTCAGCGATAATTTTTACGTGGATGCCGATGTTTCTGCCGATGGCCATCGCTGGCTCACCAACACCTATCCCAACGAGTGGATGGAAACGCACCACCCGGCCTCGTACGGTGGGCAAAGAAATTTAAGAGAAGAGTCTAGCGCTCCCGGAAAATTTGGAATGACGGGCGCATCGGGTGCCATCTATCCGGAAGATTACAATCAACATGTATCGATGTGGGAGCACATGCTGCGGCATGGGATCGAGTTTTTCAATTTCGGTTTTGGTGTCGAGTTCGATGCAGGAAGTTTTGCCGACTCTACTTTTAAGCAAGGCGGTGTTCGCTATTTGGTGAATTATCCGTTGCCGGGCCCACTCTTCAATCGCACCTCGCGGATTTTTCCAACCTACAACATGGCCATTCCCGATCAATACCGGGCCGATATGTTTATCAAAGAGATCAACGAAAAGTTTATTGATAACAAGAAAGATTTGCCACCCATGCTCACACTTCAGTTGCTCAACGACCACGGTGCGGGCGAGCGCGCCTATGCGGGCTATCCGTTTACCGAAAGCTATATGGCCGACAACGACCTGGCGTTGGGCCGTGTGGTGGAATACCTCAGTCATTTGCCGCAATGGAGAAACATGATGATTGTAGTGACCGAAGACGATGCGCAGGGCGGGAGGGACCATATTGATGCGCACCGCAGTTTGCTTATGATCATTTCACCGTATGCGAAAAAAAATTTCAGCTCGCACCAACACTATAGTTTTGGTTCAATTTTTAAAACCTTCTGGAATGTGTTGGGCATTCCTTATCTGAACCAATATGATTTTGGCACCACCAACCTGGGCGACTGCTTTACATCAACACCTGACTTCGCGCCCTATAATGCGCTGCCCGTTGACCCGCGGATTTTTGATCCACAAAAAGCACTTGGCCCGCTCGATGAAAAATTTGATTGGAGTGCCTTGCAGCAATCGCCCACCTTGGATGACCCGGATGAAATTAAGAAGGCGAGAGAAAAAGATAAGCGGTTGGAAGTGAACCATTGAGCGGTGTTAACGCAGCAACATTACGCTTTTAAATAATTATGTTTCGTGTTATACATGAGCAGATAGCCTCTTTTGTTTGCATCACTTAAAAACGAGCGGCTCACCAATGTTTCCATAAAGGGTTGTTTGTTTAAAAATGGATTCAATAATTTTTCAACTCTGCCTTCTGCTACACCTATTCTTTTAGCAAATTCTGTAAAATCATTTTTAGATGGGTGTCCTTTTTTTTTGTATTCCTCACTTTTATAATCATCAGCAAACAACCCCTTATCCAAAGCAAAATCAGAATCGTCCACATGAAGTTTTGTGTTTACCAAATCATAAGCTGGGCTAAGCAAATAATCGCCTTTGAACGATTCCAGTAAAGAGAAATTTTTCAAATGTGCATCACCATTGGAGAACAGGAAGTTGAACACAACCAATGAAAAGTATTTTTCAATCTCTACTCTCCATGCCGGAACATATTTTTGTACAAGCATTCCAGCTTCTTCATAGCTGTATTCGTATTTTTCGTTGGATTGCAAAGTCGTTTTGCCTGCCAATGATGCAAAATCTTCCTGCCCCCATTTTAATTTTTCTTTTACATCCTTTACATCAAACCGTTTGGTGATATAGGCGGGTTCGCCTCCCTTAAAAAATATCAAAGCGTTTTCTGCTGTATTTATTCCATAAACCTGATTTGCAATTTGCATAGTCAGGTGCTCATTGGCTGGAGCTTCTGCTCTTTTTTTTAGCAGTGAAGGAATGGGTTTTAAAATATGTGTGCCCTGCTCTCCTTCATGTGTCAGCCGCAATACATTTTTGTCCATCACCATGCTTACCTTGGTCTGAAAACCAGATACTGAAATCCGTTTCATGTTTTCCAAAAATTCAGCAAGTGTATCTTCGTCTTTTTGTGGTGAAGGCATAGTAAGCACATGGCTTACCGATTTTCCATAAAACAATCTGCGAAGGCAGGAAGGACTGTACGTTTCAAAACCTACTGCCAAGGTGCCCGGACAATATTTTATTACGGGCAAGCTCATCTGTTATCTATTTTTCTTACTGTTATGTTTCCGATGGTATCGGCAGTGGCGGTTGACATCAGCAACCCAAATTGGTCTTTCTCATCAATTTTCAAAAGGCGGCTTTGTATTTTTTTATTTTCCCCTTCTGCTATCATATTGCTGAAGAATGGAAACAAAAATTCACTGCTGTATTCCTTTTGTGTTTTTGGAAGCGTTAAACTTATTGCTGGTTTTTTTGCATCATTAAAATAATTCTCGTCATACCTAAATACAAAATGCTGACGATTTTCTTCGGTCAGCCTTCCGGCTAAAGTTCCGTTGCGATATATTTCCATTGCTCTCACAAGCCTCCAAAATTTTAAGGTATATTTTTTTAATGCTTCTTTTTAACTTCAAGTGTGAGTTCCATTCCCAAAACTTCCGACAATTTGTTAAGAACCTCCAATGAAGGATTGCCTTGACCTCGTTCCAGTTTATACAAAGTATTGGTGCTCACTTTTGCCAGTTCAGCTAAATGTGGTTGAGTTATGCTCAACTCTTTTCTTCTGATTTTTATGCTTTCTCCAAATTGCTTGACTAACATTATAGTGTGATTTTAGAGGCAAAATTAGTTTTCGTTTACCAATTAGTCTAACAAAATCACAGTATAATGTGATTATACATCGTTGTTTTTTGAAATTGAGAGACCAGCAGTCATTGATTACTTTTGTCACCCTTAAACTCAGCCTTATGAAATCGCTATGCAATTTTATTTTCTTGTTAATGCTTGCCCACTTAATTTTTTCCTGCGTAGGAAAAAAAACAGATACCAAAGAAATAGAATCCATACTCAAACAATTGGATGAAAGCCGTGTGCTGCTCCCCAATGGCTGGTCGCTAAGCCCGGCTGGCAAATCGTTGCCGGTGGGCGATTTTCCAATGAACTTAGTGGTGTCTCCTGCTGGAAAATATATGGCCATTACCAACAATGGCCAGGGCAAGCAATCGATCACCCTCATCGATCCTTCTTCCGAAAATGTATTGGATGAAGTGGAAATAAAAAAGTCGTGGTACGGCTTGGTGTTCAACAATGCGGAAGACAAATTGTATGCTTCCGGTGGAAATGATAACATGATCGTGATCTATTCGATAACCAATTCCAAACTGAGGAAAACTGATTCCATCGTGTTGGGGAAACCCTGGCCGGTGAAAATTTCCCCCACCGGGTTGGCATTGGATGAAGAAGCCGGAAAATTATTTATTGCCACCAAGGAAGACAGTGCCCTGTATGTTGCCGATGTTTCCACAAAAGAAATTTCAGGATTGGAACTTGGCCACGAGGCTTATGCATGTGTGTTAAGTCCCGACAAAAAAACATTGTATGTTTCGCTCTGGGGCGGTGATAAAGTGGCGGTGATCGATACGGATAAAATTGAAGTACGCACAACCATTGCAGTTGGCAGCAACCCCAACGACATGACGCTCACCAAAAACGGCCGCTATCTTTTTGTGGCGCATGCCAACGACAATTCCGTTTCAGTGATCGACACACAGCAGGGAAAAGTAATTGAAGTGTTTTCTTCCGCGCTGTTTCCAAACTCGCCAGCAGGAAGCACACCCAATGCCGTTGCCTTGTCGGAGGATGAGGAATTGTTGTACATCGCCAATGCCGACAATAATTGTTTGGCCGTTTTTGATGTAGAAGAACCGGGCAATAGCAAAAGCGTTGGCTTCATCCCCACAGGCTGGTATCCCACTTCGGTAAAAGTTTTTAACAAAAAAATTTGGGTCACCAATGGAAAGGGCAGCCGTTCTCTTCCCAACCCAAAAGGGCCTAGCCCATATCATAGAAATACAGACTCCACACAATACATTGGAGGCTTGTTCAAAGGCACGTTGACCATTATTCCTCAACCTGCCAGCGATGTTCTTTCCGTTTACTCAACTACGGCCTATAAAAACAGTCCTTATAACAAGGAGATTGAAAAACTCGCGGAAGGCGAAGAGGGCAATCCTGTTCCGCGCAAAGCAGGAGACACTACACCCATCAAATATGTTTTCTATATCATCAAAGAGAACCGCACCTACGATCAGGTATTGGGCGATATGCCACAAGGCAATGGAGACTCCACACTTTGTTTATTTCCAAAGAGAGTAACACCCAATCATCATGCGCTTGCGGGTGAATTTGTTTTGCTCGATAATTTTTATGTGAATGCCGAGGTGAGTGCCGATGGGCACAACTGGAGCATGGCGGCCTATGCCAATGACTTTGTTGAAAAGACCTGGCCTACCAATTATAGTTCGCGTGGGGGCACTTACGATTATGAAGGGTCGCGTGAAATTGCATTTCCAAAAGATGGCTTCATCTGGGACTATTGCCAACGTGCCGGAGTAAGCTATCGCAGCTACGGAGAATTTGTTCACAACGGCAAAGCAAATTTGAAATCCCTTGAAAATCATTTTGACAAAGATTTTCCTACTTACAATCTTTCCATTCCTGATATGACGCGCTTTGAAAGATGGCGACATGATTTTGATTCGCTCATTGCCATTGATGCCTTGCCCCGCTTCAGCACAATCCGTTTACCCAACGATCACACCTCAGGTGCCAAGGTAGGGATGCCCACACCGCGCGCGATGGTTGCCGAAAATGATATGGCCTTGGGAAAAATGATAGAACACCTGAGCAAGAGCAAAGTATGGAAAGAGGCCGCAGTTTTTATTTTGGAAGATGATGCGCAAAACGGGCCCGATCATGTGGATGCACACCGGTCAATTGCATTTGTGATAAGCCCGTATGCAAAGCGCAATCAGGTGGTGAGACGCATGTACTCCACAGCTTCCATGCTGCGCACGATGGAACTCATTTTAGGGCTGCCTCCTATGGAGCCAATATGATGCTGCGGCCACGCCCATGTGGGAGTGTTTTACTTCTACTGCCGATGTTACTCCCTATCAATGGAAACCTTCAACCTATAACATCAAAGAGATGAACACACAGCATACTTCAATCGCCAAACGCTCAGCAGAATTTAACTTGGCCGTGATGGATGCTGCACCCGACCTGGAGTTCAACGAAGTGATTTGGAAAACCATCAAGGGACTTAACAGCGTGATGCCCTCACCCGTGCGCAGCGCATTCATACTTCATTTTGAAGAGAGCGAAGAGGACGATGATTAGGATAAAAAGTTGACTGGCGTACTGGTTATTTTACGTTGAACCGTTCAACCGATTATTTTTACAATTGAATATAAAACTTCATCAGGAGCGAACTTAATAGAATCCTTAAAACTCATTCTTCAAATTAAGCAGTCTTTGACGGACATTCATTTGCAGGATTCTTTTGATAAAACACGTTGCCACATTGAAAGGAAATCTAAGGGTAAAAGAGTATAGAAATGTCACTTTGGTAATCCCTTTTGTAACTTCCTTAAATGTCCACGAAGCGGCAAAGTCTTTAAACAGGTAAGGTCCTTTGGTCATTTTTATTGCAGCCACCTGTGGCCGATTGAATGACACATACTGTGTCTCCATTCCAAGTCGGTTTTTAGCTACACACCAAGCTTTTACACCTTTGTCCGCTTGGGCTACATTGTTCAATAGATATGCTTCCCTTAGAGAGGTGTCCCACGTAAGCCTTTTCGTGTAATCCTGCGTATAGTCAAATAGAATTTCCGGGCTACGCATGATCTCAATGCTTTCTGAAAATTTTATAGACTTCATTCTCTCAATTCTCAAATCTTAAATCTCACATCTTAAATCTTAATTCTTAAATCTATTCCTTCTCCAAAAACGGATACCTATAATCCACTGGTGTAACAAAAGTTTCTTTGATGGTGCGCAACGAAACCCATCGCAATAGATTCACTTTCGCTCCGGCTTTGTCGTTGGTGCCCGATCCTCTCGCTCCGCCAAACGGTTGCTGGCCCACTACCGCTCCCGTTGGTTTGTCGTTGATGTAAAAGTTCCCTGCCGAGTTCACCAATTTTTTCGTGGCCATTTCTATGGCATGGCGATCTTGCGCCATGATAGAGCCAGTAAGTGCGTAGGGAGAAGTTTGGTCAACCAATTCGAGTGTTTCTTCAAAGTTTTCTGAGTGATAAATGTAGATGCTCATAACCGGCCCAAAAATTTCTTCGCACATGGTTAGTGACGATGCATCTTTGGTAACGATCACCGTGGGCTCAATAAAATATCCTTTTGACTTATCATACTTGCCACCGGCAATAATTTCGTTCATCGGGTTTTGCCGGGCTTTCTCAATGTAGCCAGTGATCGAGTCAAACGCTTTTTCGTCAATCACTGCGTTTATGAAATTGCCAAAGTCTTCGGTAGGTCCCATCTTCATGCTCTTCAAATCTTCCAGCAAATATTTTTTTACATCGTCCCACAAATTGGAGGGAACATAACAGCGTGAGGCAGCCGAGCATTTTTGTCCCTGGTACTCAAACGCCCCGCGGGCAATGGCGGTGGAAACTTGTTTTGCGATGGCACTCTTATGCACCATGATAAAATCCTTCCCACCGGTTTCACCCACAATGCGTGGGTACGAGCGATACTTGTGAATGTTGTTGCCAATCGTCTTCCACATATTTTGAAACACGCCCGTGCTTCCCGTAAAATGAATGCCGCCAAAATCGCGGTGGTTGAAAACAACATCACCGGCATCGGGGCCAGTTACATACACTAAGTTGATCACACCATCGGGCAAGCCCGCTTCCTTCAACACTTGCATGATCACATTCGCTGCGTAAATCTGAGTGTTGGCAGGTTTCCAAACTACTGTGTTGCCCATCAGCGCGGCACTCGTGGGCAGGTTTCCCGCAATAGCGGTGAAGTTGAAAGGCGTGAGCGCAAACACAAAACCTTCCAACGGCCGGTATTCAATACGGTTCCACACACCGGGCGATGACTCCGGCTGGTCGCGATAAATCTCACCCATGAAGTAAACATTGAAGCGCAGAAAATCAATCAACTCACAGGCGGCATCAATTTCTGCCTGATAGGCATTCTTCGATTGGCCCAGCATGGTGGCCGCATTGATTTTATATCGGTAAGGCGCGGCCAACAAATCAGCAGCTTTCAAAAAAATGCTTGCGCGATTTTCCCAACTCAATCCTGCCCACAATTCTTTGGCGGCCAGCGCGGCTTTGATCGCCTGCTCCACATGGCTTTTGTCGCCCTGATGAAAATAGGCGAGCACATGCTTGTGGTCGTGTGGTGGCGAAAGTGATTTCTTATTGTCGGTGCGCACTTCTTCGGCACCAATGTACATGGGTATGTCCAGCACGGTTGCCCGCGCATCGGCCAATGTTTTTTTTAGGGCAGCGCGTTCGTTGCTGCCGGGCGCGTAGGATAGCACAGGTTCGTTTTTAGGAACGGGGATATGAAAAAATCCAGTTGACATAATTTTAAGGTTTGATATTTAATTTTATAAAATACAAAGTTAGATATTGAGATGATTATTAAAGGCAGCCTCTAATAACTCGCGAATGAATACCAATAGAACGCTGATGACACTGATTTTTATGATTTTCGATGATTGGATATGCGAATATCAGCTTAATCTGTGTCATCTGCGTTCCATGATTGATTTTTAGAGGTGCCCTAAAGTATCTCCAGTAACTGTTTAAGGTCATGAATTTCATAGCGTGGCTTTTCTTCATGGCTCATTTTATTGGGATTGAAAAACACCGTATCCACCGATGCATTGTGCGCGCCACCAATATCCGTGATCAAATTGTCGCCAATCATGATTGCTTCGTGCGGTTGAAAACCAGTTTCTGCCAACGCGAAATCAAAAATTTCCTTAGCCGGCTTTTTGTGGCCAGCCCGGGCGGAGGTCACCACACTCTTGAAGTAAGAGGTAATTCCTGACGATTGGATTTTGGTTGATTGTATTTCTTCAAATCCGTTGGTGACGATAGTAATCGGGTAGCGCGTGTGCAAATACTCCAACACTTCAAGGGCGTTGGGCATCAGTGCCGATTTTTTTGGAGAGAAGGCAAGGTATTCATCCGACAATCTCAATGAAAGCTCATAGTCATCCACCCCCAGGTGCAAAAGGATTTTATGAAAGCGTTGAAAACGGATCACATCACGGCCAATTTTTCCAAGGTCATATTGTTCCCAAAGCGTGGTATTGATCGAAGCAAATGCTTCTTGGAGTTTTGAAATGGAAATTCCCCGCTCGGCCAATGTATGTCCATTAAACAATTCGCTTAGCGTTTGGCTCGAATTTGTTTCGTAATCCCATAGTGTGTGATCCAGATCGAAGAGAACGCATTGGTACTTTTTCATGAAAGCTGGCTGATGGGTTTGATCTGTAGTTTGTTCAACGATAGCTCGCGGTTGCTGTAAAGTGTTTCAAATACCTGCTGGTCTTTTAGCATAATGGGATCCTTGCGCAAGAATTGAAATATCTGCCGGGTGATGTCGAACACTTCATCTTTGAGTTGGTAAAAAACCCATTGGTTTAATTTTCGTGAAGTGAGAATGCCAGAGTTTTTGAGGTACAAGAGGTGGCGCGATGTTTTGGTTTGCGTAAACTCCAAGATGT
>JAYVAI010000276.1:0-10475 GCA_043751075.1 Cyclobacteriaceae bacterium
GAATATTATTTGGAATTGGGCAATGTGTACTATAGTATCGGTGATTTTGATACCATGGAAAAGTTGCTAAAAAAATCCAAAAGCCTAAATCCCGGTGCAATTTTACCTTATGTGTATCTGGGTCAACTCTATCAAAATGCAGGTGAATATGACAAAGGAATTCAAGAAGCCCTGATAGCGGAAAAAATAAATCCCAAGGAAACATTTGTGACGGATCTGTTGGCCTGGCTTTACTACTTAAAAAATGATATGGAAAAGGCAGCAAAATATTGGGCCCGGTATAAGGAACTCGAGGCCGATTTTGAGGACTCCACACAAACACTTCCTTTCCGGCACAGGCTCGGAATGGCCTATTTAAAATTGGGAAGGAAAAAAGAAGCTGATGCGCTTTTTCACGAAGACTTGAAAATCAGGGAAGAATTATTGTCTGGAAAGAGGAGCATGGGTACTTGGTCAAACAAAGGGGGTGTGTTTTATGATATGGCCGTTGATTACGCTTACATGGGCGATGCCGCCAAAGCGGTGCAATGCCTCGACAGTACATTACATTATGAATTCAATTATTCCTGGGGCTTCCACAATGACCCCATGTTTTCCGGCCTCCGGCAACGAGATGATTTCAAGAGCGTGATCAGTAAGGTTGACGATCAAGAAGCTTTTATGAGAAAGGCTTTCAGCAACGCCATCAACCGAAGAGAAGCAGGCAAGGAGTTGAAGGATGCTTTGAAGTAGTGTGCTGTCTTTAGTCACTATCTCAGAATTGCAAAAATGAAGATTTGAAAAGATTTGGTCAGGCGATCAACTCTAACAAGGAGAACAATTTATTTATACAAACCCAAGTGCCTCATATTCTCCATATCCCTTTGTCTATCTTTTTCTTCTGAGTGCTGCCAGGCTTTGAGCAAAGATTTTAATTCAGCATCAGCATTCTTTTCGTTGCCATGCAAGGTGGCGAAGGTTTTTTGTGCCTTCGTTAAAGCGTGTTTTATTTCCTTTAGCGTACGTGAAAAAGTAAAATTGAACAACTGGAAGGGAGCATCCACAAATTGGTGAAGGGGCAAATACCTAGAGTGCTCTGGCAATTGCTGCTTTTGAATATCGAGCTCCTCTATCTGCTCGCGCAGCAGCTCATTATAAGCTTTGATTTTTTCATTGCTCAATTTATCCAAATGCGGCTCATCGCTGTGCAAAATCCTAAGCTCCAATTTTAGCAACGTATGCAGGTCTTTGTTTTGATAAGCGGATGTAACCTCCTTCATCAACTCCTCTTTTTCGCCCTTCTTGCTTTCATCCTGTTCCAGATCGGGGTGCAGTATTTTGGCCAAGCCTTTGTAAATAGTGCTCATGCTTTTATCGCGGGCCTCTTTGGCCAAGCGCTCTTTTACTTGTTGCTTGGTTTCTTTTTTGGTGCTACTGGAAGCACGTTGCCGTTTTGCTGCCTCCTGATTGCGCATCTTGCTTTTCATTTCGTGCATGCGCCTGGCCATTTCTTCTTCACTCATGTTTTGATTGAAGCCATTGATATCCACATCTACCCCCATCATATCAAACATGGATTTCATTCCCTTCCTCACCTTATCGAAGGCTGCCTTTTTAGCTTCCTCAAAAGTGGTACCGAATATAGTCTGGAAAATTTTTCTTATTTCGACATCCGGATCCGGAGCATTAAAATCCAAATAATCATTCATCAGGTTTTGCATAAAACCTTTTAAGGCTCGCTTCTCCTGGGGCCGCAAATAGTTTGGCCGTTGCAAAAAACCATATAACAAAACCATCAGGTTTCTTGTGGCTGCCCGCTTATCTTCCATTAACGGTACTACATTTTGTTGGTAATCGCGCATAGTATCGCTCAGCTTTTGAGTAAGCCGCACAATGTCTTGCTGAAGGGATTCTAACTTTTTTACGTTGCGGTTAAATGCCTGCTGATGAGTGCTGAGCTTTTGCGCTGTCTGGGTTTGGATGGTGAGCATGTTGAACTGCCTTTTAGTGGTTACGAGATTTGAAATATCTTCAAATTTAAAATTTTTTCAGTACACGTTTTAAAAAAATTTCCTCAACGCTTTTTTTTTTGACCAAATGAATAAACAAGGTAGCGGGTGAACTTACCATAGCTATTTGAAATAGCATGAGCAGGGCTGTTGATGTTGTTCATTTGCCGCAAATAATTTCCTTATCTGTAAACAAAACAAATGCTCTTGGTGAAGCAACCTATTCCGTAAGCCCCAACTTATGCTGAAACATTCCCGCAATGCTGGTTGCCCTGCTCTTCGCTTCATCGGCATTGAACCCTGCAAAGTTCTCATCCACAGTTTGTGTAAACAATTGGAGCCACCGTGTAAAGTGCGAGGCATCTATTGCCAAGTGAATGTGCTTTTGAAATGGATTGCCCTGATAGCTTTGATCGCCCAACAACATGGACGACCAAAAATTATACATCACCGGCAGATGCGCCTTCCATGCCACATTACTGAAAACCGGACGTAGCAAATCGTCTGCATTTACCTTAGCGTAAAATAGATCCACTAATTGGATAATATCACTTCGGTCTGTTATGTCTTTCACGTTTGCATTGAAATTAATAATTGAGTCGTCAAGGTTGACTAAAAAGACGCCACTGTCATCGCGGCCATGAGCCGCGATCTCGTTTTTATTTGCGACTGGTGGGATACCGGGTCAAAAGTTTTTTAGTCAACCACTGATGACTAAAACAAAAAGGCCAGATCGTGCGATCCAGCCTATTTGTAAAATAAAAAGTAAATGATCAGCTCGGCTTGTTTTTCAATTCCTGCACTTCTGCACGGATTGCCTGCGCAGCATTTTTAAGGTCTTGCATACCCTTTCTGATGCGGGTGCCTGCAGCACTATTTCCTTTGTTGTAGAACTTGTCGGCATCCCCTTCAAGGGACGCAATAAGGGTCTTTAGTTCTTCAAATTTTTTCATTTTATGGGATGTTTAAATTTTAAATTTTGATTTCAATATGCCAATTTAAGCAAAAACCATTAAAACCAAGTCAGAAACCCATTCTTTTAGAATTTCGTAACGGTCACCAATTCTTCTTTCTTATAAAAACCACTGTCGAGGTTCGTTTTTAGTGCAGAAAAGGCATTTAACGTATTCTCCACATCCATGAGCGTATGGGCCGCAGTAGGTATTATCCTGAACATGATCACGTCTTTTGGCACTACCGGGTAGATTACCGTGCTGCAAAAAATGTTATAGGTCTCCCTCAAATCCATAGCCATGTTGGCTGCCTCGCCTACACCTCCTTTGAACAACACCGGGGTGGGCGGAGTTTGTGTTTCGTTAATGGCAAAGCCGCGGTCGCGCAGGCCGCTCTTGATCGCCATCATTATTTTTTTTAAGTCGGCACGAAACTCCGGATGCCGCTTCACCAATTCGAGCCGCTTAAGGGCACCCAACACCAAAGGCATAGGAAGCGACTTGGCATAAATTTGTGAGCGTACAGAATATCGCAAATACTTCACCACATGTTCATCGCCTGCTACAAATGCACCAATGCTGGCCATTGATTTTGCAAACGTGGAGAAATATAAATCAACCTGGTCTTGCACGCCTTGCTCCTCGCCCACTCCCGCTCCGGTGGCACCCATTGTGCCAAACCCGTGGGCATCGTCCACAAACAAACGAAAATTATACTTTTTCTTGAGATCAACAATCCCTTTCAAATCGCCCATGTTGCCCGACATGCCAAACACGCCTTCGGTGATCACCAAAATACCTCCACCGGTTTCGTTGGCAAGTTTGGTCGCGCGCTGCAGTTGCTTCTCCAAATTCTCCATGTTGTTGTGCGGATATACAAAGCGCTTGCCTATATGCAACCGCACTCCGTCTATGATGCATGCATGCGATTCAGAATCATACACGATCACATCTTTACGGTCCACCAGCGCATCAATGATCGACACTACTCCCTGGTAGCCGTAGTTTAACAACATAGCATCTTCCTTCATCACAAAAGCAGCCAGTTGCTTTTCTAATTCTACATGGTGCACCGAGTTGCCCGACATCATGCGGGCACCCATTGGTGCTGCCAAGCCATATTTGGCCGTTGCCTCCGTGTCGGCCTTCCTCACTTCAGGGTGGTTGGCCAACCCTAAGTAATTGTTCAAACTCCAGTTCAACATTTTCTTTCCGTTGAACATCATGTGCGGGCCAATATCGCCTTCCAACTTGGGGAAGAAGAAATATTCGTGGGGCAGGTGCGAATACTTGGCCAATGGGCCGGCCTCCATCTTTAGTTTTTCAAATAGATCGACCATGATCGTGGTTTTTTCGTGTTAAAATTTGGGGGCGAAAATAAGCAAAAAAGGTTGAAACCTAACCGGGTGAAATGTCCCGTGTGAACGAAAACAGTTGCCTGACCCTTCAATGAAATGTCATCGAGGGCAGACTGCCCAAAAAATCATCGCTACAATGTACCTTCATTCCCCGCCTTTTGTTGGATGGCTTGGGTTTGAATTTAACAACTTCAAAAATCATCAAACGTGCTGTTGAACCGGGGGTTTACAAAGTTGTTGAGCTTGGAGCCGAAGCGATAGTTGATGCCAAAGAAAGTCTGGAAATTATAGCTCGATTGAAGTTGCCTCCTGCGGCTAAGCACGTCTTCACCGGTTGCCCCTCCGGCAGGCAGATAGATTTGGTCATGCACCAATCCGCCAAACATATACACATAAAAAAACAGGCCTCCGCCCACGCGCACTTCCATTTGGGTGGCAATGCCCAGGTTGTTTATTTTCCAATCATGAAAATAATTGCGATAGCTTATGCCCGTGTTTATAGTGCCCCACTTTTGGTTGAGCGAAATATTTAGCTCGGCATTGTGGCCCCACAACATTTCCTGCTTCTTGATATAGATGGTAGTATCATAATAGACATTGTGTTGGGGTCCCAATCCATAGCGGAGAGTAACAAAGCGATTGTTCACATCTTTATATGGAAAAAAACTGTATTCAAGTTGAGGGAGAAAATTAACGCTCGACCTAAAGTTGGTGAAGGTACTGTTGAGATAAGAAAGTTTATACCCATACGACCAATGGGCATTCACACTTTTTACTGTGGACTGCTCAAAACGGTAGCTTCTGTTTTTCACTAACACATCGAGCAGCCCTTGGTCGGTCAATGATTCGTACGATGTTCGCTCCTGACCTCCAAACAGGCCCAAACTTATTTTCCAATCATCGGTGGTGCGCGCCACTCGAAAGTTGCCCCGTAGCTCTGAGGTCTTATACACTTGGTCCACGTTCATGTTTCCATTTCCTCCAATCCGAAAAATCCAATAATTCCATTTATCCGTTGTCTGGTTAGATGCAATGGCGGAATCAGAAGCGGTTTTCATGTTTATCGAAATGCCTTCGGCCACATACGTCTTGGCCACCAAAGGTGCAAGGCCAAGTTTCAAATATTTTAGCGTGATGTCCCTCCGCTCAAAATCAGTGGCATTCGGATCGGTGGCAAACCGTAACGTATCCCTCGATTGCTTAAAAGAATTTTGCCCATAAAATATCATCTGATATTGCGAGCCACCGCTTCCATTTCGCAGCGAAGTGATCAGCACGTGCACATCCGAAGCAACACGGTCGAGCATGAAATCCACCACGTTGATCTCCGTGCGGATAAACATAAAATCACAAAAGGTATTGCTGCAGTCGATAAACACTTTTAGTTTTTGTGGAGCTTTGTCCTGGGCTGCGAGCGAAAGGCAAGCAATCAAAAAGAGAACAATAAGCGCAGTTTGTTTCATGTGATGTGAGGTTATCGTCATAGTGTACTTAAATCGTGGGGAAAGGTTACGAATAGTAGTTAAAACGAAACCTTTGAATGGATTATTATTAGAGCGGTAGGATAGCGGGCATTTGATCAACGAATCATGCAGAGTAGAATTATCCAACGGATTATGCCAAATAATTTTAACTTTGATTTGTTAATCAAATACCATGAACTACCTAAATAGAATCACCATCAACCCCGACATTTGTTTTGGCAAGCCATGCGTAAGAGGCATGCGATGGCCTGTGGCAGTCATCTTGGATCTATTGGGCTCTGGTATGTCATTTTCAGAAATTATTGAAGACCATCCAGAGTTGGAGAAAGAGGATATTTTGGCGGCTCTCCAGTACGCAAAACTTACCAGTTCGGGTAAATCAATTTATGAACTTGCCACTTAATGATGGATTTCATTTGCGATGTCCACATCCCCTATCGATTGCTCAATCATTATTAAAAAATGAGGGTTCCAAAGTGGAGGGATTAAGGACATGAACTATTGAATCACTCACCTTACGAAATTGAAAAATTAAATTTATTTATTCCACCTATTATGATGTTGAATATTTCTTCAAGAAGTTAAACCAACCTGATGGTATCCACAAAAAAAATCCAAAAGCTTCTAATTGCCAACCGAGGCGAAATTGCGTTGCGTGTGATGCGGAGCGCGCGCGAAATGGGAATAAAAACAGTAGCCGTATTCAGTGAAGCTGATCGCAATTCGCTACACGTTCGGTTTGCCGATGAAGCGGTTTGCATTGGCCCTCCCCCTTCGGCACAGTCCTATTTAGTGATAGAAAAAATTATTGCTGCCGCGAAGAAAACGAATGCTGATGCCATTCATCCGGGCTATGGCTTCCTTTCGGAGAATGATGATTTTGCACGGGAAGTAAAAAAGGCAGCCTTGATTTTCATTGGCCCTTCGGCAGAATCCATTGAACTGATGGGCAGCAAGCTTGCCGCAAAAACCGCTGCCGCAAAATTCAATGTGCCGTTGGTTCCCGGAACTGCCGAGCCCATATCCGACATCGCGCAAGCAAAAAAAACCGCGCGTGAAATAGGATATCCAATTTTGATCAAAGCCAGTGCAGGCGGTGGCGGAAAGGGAATGCGCATAGTACATAACGAGGGCGAATTTGAAGAACAAATGGAGCGCGCAAAAAGCGAGGCCATTTCTTCTTTTGGCGATGGCTCGGTGTTCATCGAAAAATATGTGACACAACCTCGCCATGTTGAATTTCAAATTTTTGGCGATCAGCATGGAAACGTAGTTCACCTTTTCGAACGCGAATGTTCCATTCAGCGAAGGCATCAAAAAGTAATTGAAGAGGCACCATCCTCGATACTAACACCTGAACTGAGAGATAAAATGGGTCAGGCTGCGGTGAGCGTGGCCAAAGCGGCAAACTATTACAATGCAGGCACGGTCGAATTCATTGTGGATGCAAACAAGGATTTTTATTTTCTGGAAATGAACACTCGCTTGCAGGTGGAGCATCCCGTAACCGAAATGATTACCGGTCTTGATTTGGTGAAACTTCAGATCAGGATTGCCGAGGGTGAAAAATTGCCTTTCGCCCAAAGTGATCTTTCAATCCGCGGCCACGCCATCGAGGTGAGAGTATATGCCGAAGACCCTTGCAATAATTTTTTGCCCGACATCGGCACACTAAAAACATATCAACGCCCGCAGGGGCATGGCATACGAGTGGATGATGGCTTCGAGCAAGGCATGGCCATTCCATTTTATTACGACCCCATGATTGCCAAAATGATTTGTCACGATGAAACCAGGGAGAAAGCCATTGAGAAAACTATTCGCGCCATTGACGAATATGAAATCACGGGGCTGGAAACAACGCTCGGCTTTTGCAAATTTGTAATGAACCACGATGCCTTCCGCTCCGGAAATTTCGACACATCGTTTGTTGAAAAATATTTCAAACCCGAATTGCTTGATGCCAAACCTACTGAAGATGAGGAAGTGATTGCCTCCGTGCTGGCTTCGCAAGTGATCGGTAAATTCAAAAAAACTCCGGCCATATCAATAAGCGAAAATTCCAAGTCAAGCCAGTGGAAAAAAAACCGGGTTAGCTGATGGCCGAAATTAAACCGATACGAGCCTGGAGGTATAACGATTCCCTGGCAAAAAAAATAGACACGCTCACTTCACCCTTGTTTGATGTGGTGTCGGATAAACAGCGGAACACGTTATATAAAAATAATTTCAACTCCATTCACTTGTCTGTTCCACAAGGCCCCAATGCGGCAACGCAAGCAGCACACTTGCTGCTGCAATGGAAAAATGAAGGTGTGATTGTTCAGGAAAAGCTGCCCTCCATGTATGTCTATTACCAATTTTTTAAACTTGCCGGATCGCCTAAGGAATATTGCCGCAAAGGTTTTATCTGTTTTATCCGCGCCTATGATTGGAACGAGAATGTTATACTCCGCCATGAAAACACCATACCAAAATCGGTAAACGATCGGATTGAATTATTGGAAAAAACTGAACTGAACGTGAGCCCCACTCACGGCCTTTACTCAGACGATTCTTTTGCCCTTGAAAAATATATGGACGAAGCGATCACCCAGCCGCTCTACGAATGCGAAGATTATCAAGGTGTGCGCGATGTGCTGGCTGCCATAAACGATGCCACTGTCATTCAGAAATTTATTGACTTGCTTAGCAATAGACCAATAATTCTGGCGGATGGGCACCACCGGTATGAAGGCTCGGTTTTTTATAAAAACAAAAAAGCCCATGCGAACCCACAGCACACAGGCAACGAAGGCTACAATTTTCATTTGATGTACCTCACCAACACCGAAGCCGATGATCTGAGGATATTGCCTACCCACCGGTTAATTCATGGGATTAAAGATTTTGATGAAGAAAATATAATCCATAAATTTCATTCCTACTTTGACGTAAAAGAAATAGAAGATGCCGATACGCTGAACGAAATTATTGTTGGCAAGAAATGGGCATTCGGAATTTTACTGAAAAACAAAACCTTGAAAGTAAGATTAAAGCCGGATGCTCTGGCTGCGATAAAGTGGCACTTTCCTGATGAGATAAAAGCATTGGACCTTACTGTACTGCACTACTTCATTATCGAAAAAATCCTGGGCATTCATGGCAAGGAGCAACGTGAATCCGAAAATATTTCATTTGATCGGAGTTTTTCCGATTGCCTTACGAAAGTGATTTCGGGAGAAGCTCAAATGGCGATCATTACGCAAGAGGTTTCTATTGAAGAGGTGAAAAAAGTTTGCCGCAGCGGCTACACCATGCCACAAAAATCAACTTACTTTTATCCCAAAGTGATTTGTGGATTTTTGTTCGGCTCAATTAAAGAAGATGAATTTCAAACTCCTGGTTTCTCTCCTTTTGAATTTATTGTTTAAAATCCTAATTTTAGAACAGATGGAAACCTATTTACTTTCAAGAATTACTCTAAACCCCAATGTGTGCCACGGTAAGCCTACTATTAGAAACACTCGCTACATGGTGGAAAGTATTTTGGAATAACTTGCAGGGGGCGATACTATCGATGATCTAATAAAAACTTTCCCCGATCTGACTGACACCGATATCCTCGCTTGCATTGCCTACGCCAACGAAGTGATGAAACTGAAAGGAGCAACACCAGAAGTTGCGTAGCGTCATGAATTTTCTGATTGACGCGCAACTACCCATTGAGTTAAGTGAACTATTCAACAAGAAAGGTCACCATTCAATTCACACCTTGCAACTGCCCGATAAAAATTTCACTTCAGATAATTTCATTCGATCAATTTCCATCTCCGAAAAGAGAGTGGTGATTACTAAGGATAGTGACTTCTACGATTCATACATTCTTAAAAAAGAGCCTACAAAGTCGTTTTTGTTCGAACGGGCAATTTAAAAACAAGATCATTGATTAACCTGTTCATCAATAGATTTGATCAAATTATTTCAAGTTTGGAAAAAGGGGGCATGATAGAGCTAACTTTGGAGCACGTAAAAACATTTTATTAAATTAGACCGTGATCCCTCTTCCCCGTCCCCTCATCCTCGCTTCCAGTTCTCCGCGAAGGCAATTCCTGATGAAGGAAATCGGTTTTGAGTTTACTGTACAGTCACCTGATATTGATGAATCCTTTCCAAACAATTTACCAGCCGTGTTAGTGCCAAAATACTTAGCGGAAAAAAAAGCCAGGGTGTTTGAAAAAAATATCAGCAACGAAATTGTCATCTCATCGGATACCATCGTGATCCTGAACAATGAAATTCTAAATAAGCCGCTCGACAGAAAGGAGGCAATTGCTATGTTGATTAAACTGAGTGGTGAAACCCACACGGTGATCACCGCTGTATGTTTGTTCGGCAAAGAAAAAATAGATTGCTTTGACGATCGCACCGAAGTGACATTCAAAATTCTGACACAGGAGGAAATTGAATTTTATGTGGATACCTATAAGCCTTACGACAAAGCCGGTGCGTATGGTGCCCAAGACTGCCTGCCTGCCGGAGTGAACCCTTGCTCACCTATGGAGATTTCCTTTCTGAAAAAAATAAATAGAGTTGAACTAATTGAAAAGACATTTACAAGAACAGCGGCAGGGATCGGTATGGTGGCCATCGAAAAAATAAATGGATCGTACTTCACCGTGATGGGCATGCCCATGCACCTCGTTTATTCGC
>JAYVAI010000277.1:0-3870 GCA_043751075.1 Cyclobacteriaceae bacterium
AGCGCGTGGATTTTGTGGGGGGACGGACTTGGAACGCCCGCCTGACCGGACGGGCAGGGATAGCCCAATGGCCCCGAAGTTTCGGGGCCAGGCCGCTAAGTATTTTTTTTTCAAGCCAGAAGTGTACAAGTTATTTTGACAGTTTTACTAATTAAGAAAGATTACTTTTAACTTGGATTGAAATCCTTGCCGTTACAGGTGTGAAGGTCTTCAGAATTGAGCCATTAAAATAAACACAATGAATTCAAGAGTTGAAAAAGTGGTGTGTCTGGACAAAACGAATTTAGAGATAACTTTCAAAAGTGGAGAGGTAAAGGTATTTGATGTTGCCCGCTACTTTGATTTTCCAGTATATGAAGAACTAAGGGACGAATCTTTCTTTAAGAAAGCTCATGTAGTAAATGGCACTGTTGCATGGAACGAGTATATCGATTTCGACCCTGATACGCTTTATCTTGAAGGAAAAGAATTGGTGCGGCACTAAAGGTTCACAAAGGATCAATCTTCGCTTTGCTTTGTGTCTCGGTGTTCAAAATCATGAACGGCTCCTCTAAAAATATCAACAAACCGAAACACTTCCACAAATGTGTTGTACAAAGGCACGGGAGCTACGCGTATAACGCCTGCCTGCCCGGTAGGCAGGTCCGGTTCGCGCCAGTCGGCAAGCACACCTGTTTTGGTGAGGGAAGCAAAAACTTTTTGTCCGTTCTTCTTCATTAGGATAGAAAGCTGACAGCCACGCTCGCCTGCATTTGAATTGGTGATGATCGTGAATTTCTCCGAATGTCCTTCGGTAGATTTCAAAAGATATTCCATGAAGCCGGTGAGCAATACACTTTTCTTTCTCAAGTTTTTTATTCCCGCTTCTTCAAATATTTGCAGCGAAGCAAGATGGGCAGCACCCGAAAGCACCGGAAAGTTCGACACCTGCCAGCCATCGGCACCAGGCATAGGGACAAATCTTTTCTTCATTTGAAAGCGGTCTTTTTCATGATGCCCCCACCATCCGGCCAACCGTGCAAGGCCAGGATTATTTGCATGCCGCTCATGCACAAAGGCACCGGCCACACCACCCGGCCCGGAGTTTAAATATTTGTAGCTGCACCAAACGGCAAAGTCAACATCGTGTTTGTGCAACGACAAGGGCACATTGCCAATGGCATGGGCCAGATCAAAACCTACATTCGCGCCAACACGATGGCCCACTTCGGTGATGGCCTTGATATTAAAAAACTGACCGGAATAATATTGCACCGCACCAAAAATCACCAACGCCAATTGATCGCCCTGTTCTTCAATGGCTTTTAAAATATCCTCGGTGCGCAACGTGAATTCATCGGGCCGTGGTTTCAATTCGATCAACCCTTTTTCCGGATCGATGCCATGAAATTTCAGTTGCGATTCAAATGCGTATTGATCGGATGAAAAGGCTCCTGCCTCTGTAAGTATTTTAAACCGAGTGGCCGTTGGCTTGTAGAAGCTAGCCATCATCAAATGTAAGTTCACGGTAAGCTGGTTCATGGCCACAACCTCTATGGGTTTTGCGCCTGTCAATTTTGCCAACGCTTTCTTGCTGAACTTATGATACTGCAACCACGGTCGCTTTGCATGAAAGTGGCCTTCAACACCTAACGAAGCCCAATCGGAAAGTTCTTCATCCACAAATTTTTTGGTGATTTTAGGTTGAAGGCCGAGGGAATTTCCGGTAAGATAAATTGTTTGATGGCCACCAATTTTAGGAAGATGGAATTTTGAGCGGAATGACTTTAGTCTATCAAGTCGGTCCAACTTTTTGGCAAAGGCAATAGAGTTTTCAAATTTCATTGCTTGGCTATTTCCAATATGTGTTCCAATATTTTTCGGGTGATATTATCTCCGTGCTCTCAAACAAGCCGTAAGTGAAATGCCTTGAATTACCAGTTATCAAAAAATCGGCCCTGCACAGGAGAGCTAGTTCAAGAAATTTGTTATCATCTATATCTTGAAGCACAGCTAACTTAAAGGTGGGATTTTTTACGATGGAGATTGTTTTTATTTCCGAAAGCAAATCGAGAGCTTCATCTTTAAACGACTGTATTTTCTCGAATTTTTTATGAGAAAGGGTATCCTCAAATTCCCTAAAAATCTCATCTGATATCAAATGATGAACTTTCTCCGTTAGGATAAGATCATAAACTATTCGATGAGGATAGCTTTTCCCTATTATTGGGGAGACTATAATGTTCGTATCAACGATTATGCTTTGTTTGCTGACGCGTTTCTTTAACGATCTCATTAATTTCTTTGTTGGTCATTTTTGAAAGACCCGTTTTTACTGCGATAGAAACGACCTTTCTCATCTTTTCTCTTGCAATTGATAGGTGCATCAGTTTCTCCAATTCTTCAAAGTCAATTTCTTTGCCTTTTATCAGGTATTTTTTTTTAGCATTGGATTTTATTTTAACTATTAGTTCACTCATGATTTTAATTGTTTAAAGTTAAAATTATACAAACCTTGCATCCGTCTCCATCACTGTTCCGCACTTTTTGCACGTGCGCAATTCTTTCGATCCATAAAATTCGCGGAAGCGCGGAAGAAAATCTTTTTCAATATTGTCGAGATGAAAACGGTATTCGTGCAATTTGTTGTTGCATTGGTCGCAATACCATTGCAAGCCATCCAACACAGTTTGCCCGGGCCGCTTGCACTCGATCACCAACCCTACCGAACCGGCAGGCCGCTCTGGCCTGTGCGGCACATTGGCGGGCAGCAAAAACATTTCTCCCTCGTTGATTGGAATATCCACAGGCTTGCCGTCCTCTTGTATGCGCACACGGATGTTGCCTTCCAATTGATAAAATAGTTCTTCGGTTTCGTTGAAGTGAAAATCTTTGCGGGCGTTGGGGCCGCCCACGATCATCACAATATAGTCACCGGCATCGGCATATAAATTTTTATTCCCCACAGGAGGCTTGAGCAAATTTCTGTTTTCGGTAATCCAGTTTTTTAAGTTGAAGGGTCTGCGGATGGACATATAAAAAACGTTTAATATTTTAACGGTCTGGTTTAAATTGACAAATGGTAATGAACAACCGGCCTGCCGGTAGGCAAGTTGACAAAGTTCCGTCTAACGTTATGAATGTATTTTCCAGCGGGCCAGCTTGGGAATGTTGCGGGTGAATACGCCACTCACTATGCCGGGTATTCCAAACTCTTTTAGTTTCCCTTTCACAAGCAGTTTCATTTCGTCAACAGTTAGGTTGGGTTGTGTAAATTTTCCGGCCTGATAGCAGTGACTGCAAAACATCAGCGACTTGCTGCCATCGGAGCGGGTGCCTCCACCTTGCACATCGCGCCTCATCGGCATGCCGCAACTTTGACAATTTTTTTGAATCGTTTCCATCAAATGGGTTGATTTAGTAGGGAAAGTTAATGTTCTTTTATCTTTACAAAAAATCAATCCTATGAATCTCGATTTAAAGGGGAAAAGAGCTATGGTATGCGGCAGCACGCAAGGGATCGGAAAAGCTTCGGCCATTGAGTTGGCGTTGTTGGGTGCGGACGTAACGTTGGTGGCCCGCAACGAAGAGGCGTTGAAAAGCACCCTGAAAGAATTGTCATCGGCAGTTGGCCAACAGCATAGTTACCTCGTTGCCGATTTCAGCTTTCCCGACACCCTGAAAGAAGTGATCGGCAAGTTTGTTCAGCACAAGCACGTGCACATCTTGATAAACAACACCGGAGGTCCGCCTGCGGGGCAAGCCATCGATGCACCGCCCGAAGAATTTATCAAAGCCTTTTCAAGTCATTTGATTTGCAACCAACTTTTGGTGCAGGCCGTGGTGCCGGGCATGAAAGCAGCCGGCTATGGTCGCATCATCAATATCATT
>JAYVAI010000278.1:0-3858 GCA_043751075.1 Cyclobacteriaceae bacterium
CATCTGCCCAAGTCACCACCGCGTCTATCAGTGGCCGCGTTTTAGACAACAAAGGCGAGACGCTTCCGGGTGCCAATGTATTGGTTCTTCATGTTCCTACCGGCACGAAAAACGGAGTGTCTTCCCGCAGTGATGGAAAGTTCAACCTACCGAATTTGCGCGTGGGTGGCCCCTACACCTTAACGGTTTCTTTCATTGGGTACCAAGAACAAAAGCAAGAACAAATCTACCTGAGCTTGGGCCAGACAACGACTGTGGAATTCACCTTGACAGAAGAGTTAACCAACTTGAACGAAGTGGTGATCCGCTCAGAGAGCAGTGTATTCAATAGCCAGCGCACCGGCTACACCAACAATTTCAGCAACGACCAAATCAGGCAAATGCCAACCATCACCCGCTCGGCATCGGATATCTATCGGCTCACGCCTTCATCGGACGGGAATTCATTTGCAGGACGAAACGGGCAATACAATAACTTTTCGCTAAACGGCACTATTTTCAATAATCCTTTTGGGCTTGATGCCGCCACCCCCGGTGGGCAAACCGATGCGCAGCCGATATCTTTGGATGCCATTGATCAAATTCAAGTCTCCATTGCACCTTATGATGTCACACAGGCAGGTTTCACGGGGGCTTCCGTTAATGCCGTTACGAAGAGTGGCGCCAACAAGGTGTTTGGTACCGTATTTGGGTTCTACCGCAACAATGCGCTTACCGGCTCAAAGGTAGATGGGCAAGATATCATCGTGCCCAAGCTGTCGCAGTTCCAATCTGGTTTTAGCATCGGTGGCCCCATTGTAAAAGACAAGGCTTTCTTCTTTGCCAATTTCGAATTGGAAAGAAGGGAAGACTTGGGGTCTAATTTCCTTGCCGCCCGTGCGGGGCTATCGGGCGAAAATGTATCGCGTGTGCAAGCCAGCGATCTGGATGCAGTCAGCAGTTTATTGAAATCAAAATATAATTACGATACAGGGCCTTATGAAAACTACTTTCATAACACTAACAACCAAAAAGGAATTATAAAATTAGATTGGACCATCAATGAAAAACATTCCGTATCAGTCATCTATAATTTCTTGGATGCTTATAAAGATAAGCCTGCCCATCCTTCGGCCATCGGGCGAAGAGGCCCGGATATCACTACGCTTCAGTTCTACAACTCCGGCTATCGCATCAATAATAAAATCAATTCAGGATTATTGGAATTCAAATCCATCTTCAACAATAAGTTTTCCAACAAACTGCAAGCAGGGATGACATCTTACCGAGATAGCAGAGACCCATTCAGCCAGCCCTTTCCAGTTATCAACATTGATAAGGACGGAATTCGCTATATAGTGGCCGGCCATGAACCATTCTCTATCAATAATACTTTGAAACAGAATGTATTTCAGATCAATGATAATTTTGATATTTATGCAGGAGACCATGCCATAACTATAGGCTCGTCATTCGAGAAATTTCAATTTTCTAATTCGTTCAACCTTGTCAGCTATGGGTTTGGTGTCTTCGGCAGTTTCCCATCCGTGGCAGCATTTCAATCCACGGTAAATTCAGGATCTTTTGATGCCGATGTTGCCTCTGCCAAAAATACTTTCGTCAGTAATAATGCCAATGATAAATGGAATTTGGCAGAACTAAGTGTTGGGCAATGGGCCATGTATGCACAAGACAAATGGGCTGTAACACCTCGCTTCACCTTAACCTACGGCCTTCGAATGGATATGCCGCTTTACTTTGATACGAAGAAAAAAGTTGAGGAAAATATCGCAAGAAAGGGAGGTACTTTCCCTAGTGGAACCTACGCTCCCGATATCACTTACTATAATGAAACAGGAAGCCCCGTTAAGTTTGACCACACCAAACTTCCCGATCAAAAGCCGCTGATTTCACCACGTGTTGGCTTCAACTGGGATGTGCGAGGAGATAAAACAGTGCAAGTACGCGGAGGGTCTGGTTTGTTTACGGGTCGCTTTCCTTTTGTTTGGGTAGGCAACCATGTGGCCAACCCCGATTTTTTCTTTTATAACATTACAGCGCCAAATTTTAAATTCCCTCAGGTATGGCGTACCAATATAGGAGCCGACAAACAACTGGCCGGGGGTTGGGTACTTTCTGCTGATGTGATTTATACGAAAGATGTCAATGCTATGATCGTTCGCAACTACGGAAGAAAACTTCCGACCGGTAATTTAGTGGGTGCCGACAAAAGACCCATTTACCTTGCGGGCGACAAGGCCGTGAATCAATTCGGTGGAGCCACCGATGCATACGTGTTCACCAATACCAATGAAGGCTATAGCCTCAACTCCACGCTGGAAGTGAAACGCAAGTGGGGAAATGGCCTCTACGCCAGCCTTGCTTACAACTATCTGGATAGCCGCGATATTAGTTCTATCAGCGCAGAAATATCAAGCGATGCGTTTGCCCGAAATCCAGTTCAAGGCAATGCCAATACGCCCGTGCTTGCACCATCCTTATATGGAAACAAACACCGGGTGGTAGGGTCGGCCAATAAAACGTTTTCTTATTCGGGCGGCAAAATGGCCACCACTGTTTCGCTATTTTTTGAGTATGCCAAAGGAGGGCGGTTCAGTTACACCTACTCTGGCGACCTCAATGGGGATAACTCCAGTTTAAATGACTTGATCTACATCCCTACGGATGTTGAACTCCAAGCCCAAGCATTTTCTGGTACGGTGGCGGAGCAAAATACCCAACGCACCGCCTTGCAACAGTATATCAATCAGGATGAATACTTAAGTGGAAGACGTGGACAGTACGCTGAAAAATATGGAATACTCAGCCCCATGTATTCGCGCTGGGATATCCGCTTCCTGCAAGATTTTAAAATAAACGAAACAAGTAAAATCCAATTCAGTTGGGACATCCTCAACGTAGGAAACCTTATCAGTTCTTCTTGGGGCGTGCGTCAGTTTCCACAAAATACCCAGCCTATTGGCGTATCGGTGAATGCCACCGGAAATCCAACCTACAGTTTTGATCCTGCTTTGAAAAATACGTTTACAAACGATTTCAGTTTGCTATCGCGGTGGCAAATGCAATTTGGTTTGCGTTATATTTTTTAACCGTTGTCTAAATTTTTACCAAAGCCACTCCCCTTGCGGAGTGGCTTTTTTATTTATCAAATTTGTAATTTTGAATGACAATGCTTCGACAGAATCTCTGCGAGAAAAAAAACATCAAAATTCAGAACTCCTTACCCTTCGCAATACAACGTGGTCAACACAGATCAGCAGCCCATAAAACTTTACGACAAGCGGGAAAACCTAATAGAAGTCCAGCGTATAAAAAAAGAAAATAGCCAGGATGCTTTTCTCTATGTAAGAAGTCAGAAGGCAAACAAAGAAGCGTCCATGGCAGCCCACTTTTCGGTGCGGTTTGAAGAGGACTTAAATACCCTGTCGAGTGGCCTGGCTAAAAAGGGTACCAAAAAATCAGAAAAAGTCTGGGAGCGAATAGGCAGAATTAAGGAGCGCTATCCGGCAGCCAACAAACGTTACACCATCGATGTGCAAAGTAATGATGCTATTGCAACCAGTGTTACCTGGAGCAGAAAAAATACGGAGATCAAATCTACCGATGGTGTATACTTTTTACGATGCTCTCAAACCGATTTGGATGAAAAATCTTTATGGAACATTTATAATACCCTCACTGAAATTGAAGCCACGTTTAGGCCCTTAAAAACGGACTTGAATTTAAGACCGGTTCATAAAAGTGATCGTAATTCGGAGGCGCATATATTCTTAGGTGTAGTGGCCTACAGTATAGTGGCTACCATTCGTTATCAATTGAAACAAAAAAACATTCATCATGATTGGTCTACGATTGTCC
>JAYVAI010000279.1:0-3852 GCA_043751075.1 Cyclobacteriaceae bacterium
GGGCCCTGCACGAAATTGCCCTCATCAATAGTCTGCAAAAAATTTACACCATACCGATCCATCAGTTGCCCCATTACCATGATAAATTCGTAGCCCACACATGCGTACTCAGTTGGCAACACTCCGTGGCGGTTTATATATTTCACCCTGAAATGGTGAAACGCAGGATTGGCCAAAGACCTGAAGTTGGGCGCAGCCAAAGCAATACGGATGCGTTCAAACCTTGCAAAATCAACAGAGCTCTCATCCAGCCACTCTTCCTGCCCAATTACCAAAATAGAATCGCCACGGGTTTCCACACTGTTGATCACTTTTGAATAAATCAGTTCGTTGGACGATGCCACAAAAATACAACCGATGCTATCCTTCTTTAATGAAAACTGAAGCGGGTTCTTCCACTCGTCATACTCAGTGGCCGAGGCAAGTTTTGAAAGGATGGAGCCTGAACTTTCGCGGCTTATGCGCTGCGCATGGAGCACCTTGATCTCCAATTCACTGGCCCTTGATATAAAATTTGCTGCCATCACTGAATCCTTTACCGTTTCTCCGTAATACACAAAACAATTCTTTTTTCTGGTCATCCTCAATGCCAGCTCGGCAGAACTCCTGCCGATGGATTCATGGCTCGGCTGAAACAGAAAACCATAAGGGTTTTGATTTACGTAATCTGAATTATTGGATAATGGATTTACAACAACATTGATTTGATTGGCAAGGGAAAATTCAATAATGGGTTTTGCTTCTTCCTGAAAGAATGGGCCAACTAATAAATCAGCTTGCCGAAGTTCTTCTTCACTTAATATTTTTCGCGTTGTCACAGCATTACGCTCATTGTCATACGCCATCAACGTAAGTTGAATGCCTGATTTGGAAAGTGTGTCGGCTGCCAGCCGCATCCCCTGATACAATTCCAGGATTACCTGATTACGCTTTCTTACCGGAGAGGGCTCCAACGTGGCTACCATAAAAGGCAGGATCAAAGCCACACGTACAGTGTCTTTTTTTATAGGCCGCACCACTTTCTTGCTTATCAATTCTTCTTTTGAAAGATGAAAGTGATTGATCAATGAATCCATCAACAAGGTGTCTTGCAGGTGATAGGCTTGTTGGCCCAGGCGCTTTACCAATATTTTTGCCACCACCGCATCATCGGTATGTTCCTCCAACATCATGCGGAGCGTTTCTGCATCTTCAATTTGTGAAATATAGGCCAGCTTTAAATTTTGAAGGTCGTCTTGAAAGGAAGTGTCTTTAACTTGGTCCATCAGTAAGCGGGCCTGAAAATATTCCTGCTGATCAAAATATATTTTACAGAGCGTATAGTTCACTTCGTCCAATTGTTCCCATTGCGGATAAAGGTTTTTGATCTGAAGCAGCATGTCTTTTGCAACCGTGGCATAGCCCAACCGATAAGCCGACATGGCATAATAAAAGGAAGCATATTCACTGAACTGATTATCTCTATCGTAAACCGTGAGGGATTTAAATGCATGCATCGCTTCACTGTATTTGGCTGCATCAAACAATTCTTTGGCTGTGCGATATTGTTTTCTATAATCCTGGGCAGTAGCAGTAAATACCCCGCCAGCAAGGAACAGAAACAAAATTTGGAATAATATTTTCCTTGATTTCAACATCATAAACAATTTGTTGCTGCCCTGTTAACGTTACGCATTGATCGAATTTAAATATTCTTTCTTCGTAAAACTTTGTGCCTTCAGGTCTTTGTGCCTCGCGGTTAAAAGTTTTACCACAAAGTACACGAAGGTTTTGCACGAAGGTCACAAAGTGCCATATTTTTCCTTTGTGATGTTTTTCTTTGTGCCCTGCCTACCGCAGGCAGGTCTGTCCACTATTCCCATTCAATGGTGGCCGGTGGTTTTGAACTGATGTCATAGACAACTCGGTTCACGCCTTTTACATTGTTTATTATCTCCGAAGAAATTTCGCTCAAGAATTCATGGGGCAGATGAGCCCAGTCGGCTGTCATGCCATCAACGCTTATCACCGCTCGCAATGCCACCACTTGTTCATAGGTGCGTTCATCGCCCATCACGCCTACCGAATATACCGGCAACAGTACCGTGCCTGCCTGCCATACTTTTTCGTATAGGTTATGGGCACGCAAACCGGAAATAAAAATATGGTCGGCATCTTGAAGGGTTTTTACTTTTTCGGCAGTGATCTCGCCCAATATACGGATGCCCAAGCCGGGGCCAGGGAATGGATGCCGGCCTAAGATCAACGGATCGATCCCCAGCGTTTTGCCAACCTGGCGCACTTCATCTTTAAACAATGTTTTTAAAGGCTCAACCACTTTCATTTTCATTTTCTCGGGAAGGCCGCCCACATTGTGATGGGATTTTATGGTGGCCGATGGGCCCTTCACGGAAACTGACTCGATCACATCGGGATAAATAGTGCCCTGGCCCAGCCACTTTATCCCGCCAATGCGGGACGCTTCTTCATCAAACACTTCTATGAACGTGCGGCCAATGGCTTTGCGCTTCGCCTCTGGTTCGGAAAGATTCTTTAGGGAAGCATAAAATTTATCTTTGGCATCCACACCTTTTATGTTCAGCCCCATGCCCTTATAGGAAGTAAGTACTTGCTCAAATTCATCCTTGCGCAGCAACCCATTATCGACAAAAATACAATACAGGTTTTTTCCGATTGCCTTATGCACGAGCGTGGCCGCCACGGTAGAATCAACACCTCCGGACAGTGCCATCACCACCTTGTCGTTCCCCAATTTTTGCTTTAGCTCTTCCACTGTTGATTCCATAAACAAATCGGGTGTCCAATCTTGTGCGCACTCACAAATATGCACCACAAAATTCCGCAAGAGATTTTTTCCTTCCAAGGTGTGCGTAACTTCGGGGTGAAACTGGATGCCAAAAAGGTTCTCTCCTTTTTTCTTGAACGCAGCCACTTTTACGGTGGGCGTGCTGGCGATAATTTCAAATTCCTCTGGCATACTGGCGATGGTATCGGCATGGGACATCCACACCTGCGAGTCGAGGGAAATTTCTTTCAGCAATTCATTGTGATGATCTACGGTGGTAAGCTTTGCCCGGCCGTATTCTCTTATCTGTGATGGCAACACGGTGCCTCCGCTTTTGTTGGCTATCAACTGGGCCCCGTAGCACACGCCCAATACCGGAATTTTTCTAAACAGGTTAAGGTCTATATCTGGTGCACCAGCATCGCGCACCGAACATGGGCTTCCTGAAAGAATGACACCTTTGATGGAAGAATTTATGGAAGGAACATGATTGTAAGGATGGATTTCACAATAGACATTCAACTCGCGCACCCTGCGGGCAATCAACTGCGTGTATTGCGATCCAAAATCGAGAATCAATATTTGCTCTGCCATGCGTAAAAATACAAAGTTTAGGAATGGGGTGCGGATTTAAAAGTCGGTGGGCTAATCCTCAACACCGAAGCAATACTGCATCAGGTAATCACCGGCATCGTCATGCCCGGCATAGAATGCTTTTCGCAAGCAACTACAGGCTTTATCTTCCTTCTTCAACTCCATCAAAGCCACACCCTTATAAAACCATGCGGTTGCATTTTCGGGGTCGAGCATGAGAGCAACATTGGCATAGCTAAGGGCCAATTCATAGCGGGATTGTTCAAGGGAAAAAGAACTTCCATACAGATAGGCAGGCACAAAGGTGGCCTCCATCTCAATGGACTTATTGATGGCCATGATGGCACTGTCTGTTTTTTCTGTTGAGTAATAGGCAAAGCCGAGGTTCAGTTCCACCTCCGGATCGTCTTGCAGTTGGCGCACCAACAACAAATCTTCGATGGCTTGTTTGAACTCTTGTTTTTCGATGAGCA
>JAYVAI010000280.1:0-3849 GCA_043751075.1 Cyclobacteriaceae bacterium
TTCTTATTCAATTGTCTGCTTACCAAAAATTTCTCCACCGTGAATAAATTGTCTGAGGAGAAGTAATGTCGAACGCGTCATTGGTTTTGTCGACCGAAATTTTATCGTCTTGTACTTCACTGTCCACGGAGCCGACCCAATGGCATGCAACTCGTAAATATACGCAACTCCTCTTAGAAAACATTCGTATATCACACCAAAGCCAACTGGCTTTAGGCAACTGTTCAATCTTCCCAATAAGGTGTTGACCCGCCACCGAGTTCAAACTTCAATATAGTTTTTGCTTTTCAGAGCTTGTTGTAAATGTTGAGCGAAGTGTTGGTCGGGCAAACCAACTTCAACAGTGGCCTAGTGCCCAATGCCTAACACCAAATGCCTAATTCCCACTGCCTATTACCCACTGCCCAACACCCAACACCTAAATATGATCCTTCTTGTTCCTAACCAGATCAAACAGCAACTCGCGGGCGCGGTGCAGTTGTGCCTTCACGGTGCCAAGAGGCGCACCTAATTCCACGGCAATTTCTTCATAACTCAATTCGTGAAAGTAGCGCAGGCGCACCAACTTTTGATACTTGGGCGGCAGCATGTTCACAAACACTTGTATAAGTTCTTCTTTCTGCGCTTTGATGGCTTCGTCCTGAGGATTTAAAATCCCCTTGTCTTCCACATCAATAGACACCGACTGGCCATCGTCATCGGTCCACGTGTTTTCGATGCTCATGGTGTTTACCTTTTTCTTGCGGATGTGGTCAATGGTGTTGTTGGTGGCGATGCGGAAAAGCCAGGTGCTGAACGTAAAATCTTTCTTGAACTTGTGCAAGCTGCGGAATGCTTTTGAGAAGGACTCCATCATCAGGTCTTCGGCATCGTCCACGTTGCGCACCATTTTCAATATCATGTGATACACCGGCCGTTTGTAGCGTTGCAAAAGTTTTGCGTACGCCTTATCGTCACCACCAACAGCCATATCGATGAGCTTGAAATCCTCAAGGGCTTTGGATGAAAACCTGCTATCTTCTAACTCTTCCATCGTATTTGTTTGACTACTAACGCCCGCAGGCCGGTCACAAGATAGTAAAAGGGAAAAATAAAATCTAAAATAGGTGTTTTCAAAAATTCGAATTGGCCACCCAGCCGTTGTTGTGCCCGGTGGAACAACACACACAGCAGCACCCACCGAACGATGAAGGCCATCAGCAAGGGCCAGGCGGAAACCACCATTGCAACGGGCAAAACAACAAACCAGGTAAACATCCAACTTGTCATGAACAATCCGATGATGAATTTATCAATGGATTTATAGTGCCTTCCGGCCGAAAGGTGCCTTAACTTTTGCTCCAGAAAACCGGACCAGGAATTTTTTGGAATGGAAACTGTGATGGCCCCCTGGCCAATGCACACGCTGGCATTGCCCTTTTTGGCATGAAGGTTTATGAACAGATCATCATCGCCACCCATCACGCCCAAATAATTATTGAAACCCCTGCCCGCCATAAACAGCGACTTGGTGTAAGCTAAGTTGCGGCCCACGCCCATATAGGGCCGGCCCACCAGTGCCAGGCCAATGTATTGAATGCCCGTAAGCAGTGCTTCGAAACGGATGAACGCGTTGAGCAAACCATGTTCTTTGCGGTACGGTGAAAAGCCGATCACCATGTGTGTTTGTCCGGTTGCCCCGTGCGTCATGCGCGCGAGCCAATGCACACTGTCGGGCCGGCAATCGGCATCGGTAAACAACAACCACTCGTGGCGGGCTGCTTTTATTCCCAACGTTAGCGCAAATTTTTTTCCGTTTATGTGTTCAGGCTTCTGCGTCACGCTCACCAATTTCAACCGGCTGTGCTCTTTGGTGGCCTTCAACAAGTAATCATAGGTGCCGTCATTGCACCGGTCGGCCACAACAACAATTTCAAATTGAGGGTGCTGCTGCGCCAATAAAAGAGGTATCAATTCTTTCAGGTTTTGCTCTTCATCGTGTGCACACACAATCACCGAAACCGGATTGGGGTTTTGTTTTTGCATCGCTACCTCATATTTGCGAAAGAACGCCCAGAGAAAAAACAGAAGATAAAGTATCTGAATGCCGATAGCAACAAAACAGACAAGGACTAAAATTGACAAGGTGCAGCTATTTAAAGCGACAAAGATACTGTGTACTACGTAGGTTAGGCAACATAAAAAGCAGATAGACACTGTTTATTCAAAATTCAGTGAAGTGCGACATTTGCCTTAAGGTTTAAATTGGAGTTACGCATGGGCCACAAATTTCAATGTTTCGGATTTTAAAATAATTTTTGGATTATCTATTCAATGCTATTGCCACTCTTCCAAAAAATCAAGAACCTTGTGACCTCAACCACAATGGCATGAGCAAAAATAAAAAGCATGGAGGCCCACCCGTACCGCTAAGCCCCAAAAAATATATTGTCACGCGCGCCCGAAAGCTCCCTGTTTACAAATGCCTCATCAGCAAGGATTGGGAAGGTGCCGGCATGGCCACGGTGGTGATCATGCGAAAGCACGTAAATGACCATGTTACGGCTGCGTTTTATTTAGTGGATTTGCTCGCGCTGGGAGTAAAAGATACGCACTTTGTTTTCAATGTGCACGAGCAGGATTGTATGGACTTGATTCCCAGATCGGAAAGCATGCTCAAAGAAATACCCTACGTGTTGGCACACAATATCATCTATGGAGCGGTGGCCTTCGCGGAAGAGCATGGTTACAAGCAGCACAAAGATTTTGAAATAACACAATACCTGCTTGAAGAAGACACCGATGACATCGAGCAGATCGATGTTCCCTTTGGCAAAAATGGAAAACCAGTTTTTATTTCTGAATATGTTGAAGGGGATGAAGTGGGTGATGAGGATGAAGGCATGGATGAGTTGGAAGAGGACCCTGATCATGATTACCACTCTTTCACAGATGATGATTGGCGAAACTTTCTGAATAATGCTGTAGAACTAAGCAAGGCGCAAATCTTTTATGTAATAGGAGCCTTGTATAAAAAATGGATCGACAAATATCAACCTTCCATAGAGTATCACATTTCCGAACTCCAAAGCGACAACGTGGAAATAACGTATGACATCCTTCACCCTCAACTTGCCTATCGGCCCACCCGTGAGTTGGGCCTGAAAATGGGGGAGACGCTTTTTACTTTGACCAAGACACAGCCCGAGCAAATTCCATTGATGGAAAAAAAGCTAAACGATTTGATAGCACTTTATCCTGAACAACCCACCCTCTACCATCAATTGGCTGCCTGTGCTCAGATCAAGGGGGACATGGTTTTGCACAGGGCCATCCATGAACAAACGATGCAAAAATTTCCCAACTACTTATATTCCAAGATTAGCCTCGTCAATTTACTGGTCAATGAAAACCGTATGGATGAGGTGCCTGCTTTGCTGAACAACGCCTTTAGCTTAGACATGGTGATGCCGGGAAGAAAAGTTTTTCACATTACCGAATTTGAAGATTATTTCGCTACCCTCGTCCGCTACTTTTCACTAACCGACAATCTTAGAAGGGCTCAGCTTTGCTTCAGCGTGCTATCACAACAAAGGCAGCACGAACCTGACGACCACTTTGTTCCTCAAGTTTCCAACGTAGTTCAATGGGCTTTGCTTGAGCACGGTAAAAAACGGCATGAAAAAGCCATGGAGTATGCACACGAATTACGGACTGATCAATCACTAATAGAAATTATTACAAAAAGCAATAGCCAACAGTAAAAAACGGTTGCCTGTCAAACATCTTTGGCGGCCTGGCCCCGAAACTTCGGGGCCACCGGGCTATCCGTTCCAAGTCCGCCACACGCACAAACTCACGCGCTTCGGG
>JAYVAI010000281.1:0-3849 GCA_043751075.1 Cyclobacteriaceae bacterium
AGTTTTTGCATTTGAAATTGTGCGGTTAAAAGTTTGGCGACAATAAATATTTGGCATAGAAGTCGTCAATTACTTTCACTGCCTCTTTGGGCGTGTCCACCACGTTGAAAAGATCAAGGTCTTCTTCGCTGATCATTTTTTCGGCCAGCAATGTTTTTTTTATCCATTCAACCAACCCACCCCAAAACTTTTTGCCTACCAATACAATGGGAAAGCGACCGATCTTTTTTGTTTGTATCAGTGTAAGTGCTTCCGAAAGTTCATCGATGGTGCCAAAACCTCCTGGCATGATGATGAAGCCCTGCGAATATTTTATGAACATCACCTTGCGCACAAAGAAGTAGTCGAAGGTGATCAGCTTGTCGGCATCTATGTAAATATTTCCTTTCTGCTCGTGAGGCAAATAGATATTCAAGCCCACGGATTTACCACCGGCCCGCTTCGCCCCGCGGTTACCGGCCTCCATGATGCCGGGCCCACCGCCCGTGACAACCCCATAGCCGTGGTGCACCAACTCTGCGGCAATATCTTCGGCCATTTTATAATACGGGTGATTGGCCTTTACACGGGCAGAACCGAAGATGGTTACACAAGGGCCAATCTTGGCGAGCTTTTCGAAACCCTCCACAAACTCGCTCATTACTTTAAAAATCATCCACGAGTCTGAACTCTTTATCTCGGCCCAATCTTTATCTTTGAAGGCTTTGCGTATGCGATGCTCTTCTTCCAATGCTTGTTGAATGATTACATCATCCACTTTTTTCTTTCTTACTTTGGCCATATCCTTATGCACTAATTTTTTTCAAGTTACTAAATGAAACTAAAACAAAGGTTTGTTTGATATAAAAAGGTGAGCGTAACAAGATGCAAGCGTACCCTGGGTCTGCGGGAACAAGTAATGATTTTTTAGCTTCATTCAAACTTCATTAATCATCATTCGATATTCTAATTTGAATTTAGTATGTCAAAAAAATATACTGCCTCTGCACCTGGCCGGTTGGATGTAATGGGCGGCATTGCCGATTACTCAGGGTCGCTGGTGTTGCAGATG
Source organism: Cyclobacteriaceae bacterium (assembly GCA_043751075.1). GTDB lineage: Bacteria > Bacteroidota > Bacteroidia > Cytophagales > Cyclobacteriaceae > ELB16-189. Next base: position 1,052 of record JAYVAI010000281.1, read on the forward strand.
CCGATTGCCCAACGCACAACAGTCACACTGTCGCTGCGCGAAGATTACCAATGCAACCTCGATAGCCTGATAAGTTCTGGCGAAAGGTTGACAGCACAGGTGGACTATCGGGATTACTTGAGCGGAGGTGAGGCGGATTACCAATTTGCTCAAGAAAAATTCAAACAAAATCCGCACACGGCCTGGATTGCCTACGTGTTGGGTTGCGCCCTGGTGCTTCAAAAGGAAAATGGAATTGATTTTAGGGGAGCCGATTTTACTATTCGATCTGAAGTGCCCTTGGGAAAAGGCGTGTCTTCTTCTGCCTCCATCGAGGTGGCCTGCATGAAGGCGTTGGCCGATGCCTTTCACCTTGAGTTTAACGGAACCACCTTGCCCACACTTGCACAGCGCGTTGAAAATTTGGTAGTGGGCGCGCCTTGTGGGTTGATGGACCAGTTGGCTTGCTATCTGGGAGAACCAAAAAAAATTTTACCAATATGTTGTCAACCCGATGGAGCGGAAGAACCAATCTCCTTGCCGGAAGATATTTCCTTTATCGGAATTGACAGTGGCATCAGGCACTCGGTGGCTGGCGCCTCGTATGGTGACGTCCGGTGTGCTGCGTTTATGGGCTACACCATCGTTGCAAAATTGTTTGGCAGTACACAGGAAACCCTTCGGTTGGCGAAAGCATCTCATGATTTTTCAACACTTCCCTTTCGGGGATTTCTTTGCAACATTTCTGTAAAGCAGTTTGAGGAATCCATCGCACATAAACTTCCTCACTCATTGTCAGGAAAAGATTTTGTTGAGGAATACGGGGTTTCGATTGATCCGGTCACCATCATTGATAGGCAAAAGAAGTATCAGGTACGATCCTGTGCATCGCACCCCGTGCATGAGAACGAGCGCGTGCAACACTTTAAGGAATATCTTGTGTCATTAAATCAGCCTACTTTATCCACAAACCGGACAGCCATTTTAAAAAGTTTGGGCCAACTCATGTACCAATCACACGAAGGCTATTCGCTGTGTGGGTTGGGATCGCAGCGAACGGACGAGATCGTGACGCTGGCAAAAAACAAACACGGAATTTACGGAGCGAAAATTACCGGAGGGGGAAACGGAGGCACGGTGTGTTTGCTGGTGGACGGGGAAGGAAAAAAATCAGCGCACAAAATCCATCAACTGCTTTGTGAAAAGTATAAGGAAGAGCTGATGTTGTTTGAGCAGTAAATGTACTGAAGGATGGTTGGGAAATGGCCGAGGCCGTTCCAGATAATGCTCCTTGCTTAAAAATAATTCTCTACCGCAAATTGATATTGATCAACAAATATCTTTTTAAAAGCATTTACATTGTTGAGTTCGTAGAACAGCAAGATGGATTTTTTATACTCGCTTGGCGTAATACTACGATAGGAAAGCGGGCAACAGCCGGCCGCCATCAGCAGCGCATTAGCGGTAAGCCGGGCTGTGCGTTTATTGCCATCGTCAAATGGTTGCAGGTAGCTGATGAGCAATAAAACACGCAATGCTTTTTCAAATACATCCTCTATGTTGTTCACCAATTTGCACAATTCATCTACGGCTTCCTCTATTACAAATTGATTGTGGGGCGGTGTGTAATTGGTACCGGTTATCCGAACCAGGCGATTGCGCATGGATTTGGATATTCCCAACTTGTGCGTGAGCAGGGTATGGATATCAACAATTTTAGAAATTGTAAGGTGGGCAAACAAATCTGCATTTTCGCGGGTGTATTCAATCGCGACCTTATGATTTAGAAGCATGATAGCCTCTTCTTGGGTATGATTGGAGGCCGTGATATTATATTTCAGCAATTGCTCCGTGTCAAGCAAATTGTAGGTGTTGCCCTCTATCTGTGATGACTTCCATGGACAATTCAATCAACAAGCGCTCGAATTCCTTTTTGTAGCGAGCGGCTGATGTTGCTGCAATTTTTTTCTTATGCGTATTGGTGAGCGTGTTTAACCGTGTTAACTCGGCAGGCGTAAATAACCGGGCATCTCGCAACATGTCAAAAACAGATGGGTTATACTTTTCAATGATTTTCCTACCGTCCGCATCCGTTTCAAAATATTTTTCGGTATTGATTTTTGCATGGATAAGCCCTCTGAAGTTGACCGTATATTTTGTGCCGGGGCCTTTGCCTTGCGATAAAATAAAATTTGCTGATTTTAATTCCAACAGATCGCGATTGATGGTTGGGATTGACGCCTTTACCTTCAGCTTGGCTAAGATTTGAGCAATACCGATTGGTTCATTGCTCAAGAGGTTTAAATAATACTACCCTTGTATCAAAAAATTTTAGATGGTCATTATATCGGTGGTTGGGTTGAACATTCATCATAACGGAGCATGGGTAAGGGACCCCTCAGAGTAATTCAAAAAAGATCAGGCACATCAAACTGCGAGGGGTAAGGAGTTCTGAAGTTAAGGTGTTAAGTCCGAAGGACTTGAACGTAAATAGCCCCCAAGGGAATTGGGGGTAAGAATAAAATTGGCTCAAGCAACCCTGAAAGGGTTGAACTTTTGAGTCGTGCTGATGAGCGTATTCAACCCTTTCAGGGTTGCGGCATGTCAATTAAATATCCTTACCTCCGGTTTCACCGGAGGCTATTCACATTCAAGCCCCTTCGGACTTAACTCAACAACATTTATAAGTTATTATTAATACGTTCCGTAGTACACTGTATCACCCAATCAAATCCCCCAATATCTTTTTCATTTGCTTAGGCTCCAACCGCGGGCCAAACTGCGTAACCACTCTCGATGAAGCCAACGATGCCAGCTTG
>JAYVAI010000282.1:0-3848 GCA_043751075.1 Cyclobacteriaceae bacterium
TCCATAGCGGTTTTCAATAATGTGCGGCCTGCATCGTTGATCACACAAATTTCTTTCACCATGTTACTTGGCATCATGGCGTTGCAATAAATATTCTTCTGGCCTGTGAAGCGTTCACTTTGAATGTCACGCGCTTTCACCACACGCACACGAATCTCTTCGCTGGTTTCATTTTTGCGAAGTGCCGTCATCTGATCAAAACTTACAGGCACCACTTCCACATGCAAGTCTATGCGGTCGAGCAAGGGGCCGCTCACTTTGCTTAAATATCGTTGCACGATGCCCGGCCCGCACACACATTCTTTCTCGGGATGATTATAATATCCACAAGGGCATGGGTTCATGCTGGCCACCAACATAAAGTTGGCCGGATAATCTATAGAAAGTTTTGCCCGCGAGATGGTAACCTTTCTGTCCTCCATCGGCTGGCGCATTACTTCCAGCACAGAGCGTTTAAATTCCGGTAGCTCATCCAAAAACAAAACACCGTTGTGCGCCAACGAAATTTCTCCTGGTTGTGGATTGCCACCACCACCCACCAATGCCACATCTGAAATTGTGTGATGGGGACTGCGAAAGGGCCGTGTTGTAAGGAGCGTGGCATCGGCCCCAACCTTGCCAGCCACAGAATGAATTTTTGTAGTCTCCAAAGCTTCGTTCAAACTGAGGGGCGGAAGAATGGAAGGCAGGCGTTTGGCCAACATCGTTTTGCCGGCACCAGGTGGGCCAATCATAATGGCGTTGTGCCCACCGGCTGCCGCAATCTCCAAAGCACGTTTAATATTTTCCTGCCCTTGCACATCTTTGAAGTCGGCATCATAAATATTCACACGACTTTGAAAAATCTCGCGCGTGTCAATGTGCAAAGGCTCGATGGTTTTCCTTTTCTCAAAAAAATCAATCGCCTCCTGCAACGTCTCCACCCCAATCACATCTAAGTTATTGACAATGGCCGCCTCGCGTGCATTTGTTTTGGGCAACACAAATCCTTTGAACTCATTCTTGCGTGCTTGTATGGCGATGGGCAGCACGCCTTTTATCGGGCGCAGTATTCCGTCCAGCGACAACTCGCCCATGATAATATATTGGTCGAGGGCTTCGGCTTCAATCTGCCCCGATGCTTTGAGAATAGAAAGAGCGATGGGCAAATCATAAGCGCTTCCCTCTTTGCGCAAATCAGCAGGCGCAAGGTTTACCACTACTTTGTTGCGGGGCATAAAAAATTTCAGGCTCTTGAAAGAAGATTCTACGCGGTGCTGGCTTTCCTTTACGGCCGTATCGGGCAATCCGCTCATGTGAAAGTCTTTGCCCTGCGTCACGTTTACTTCCACCGTGATGGTGCGGGCATCCACTCCATGAACAGCACTTCCGAACGTTTTAGCAACCATCTTCGAATTTAAGATTTAAGATTTTAATCGCGTCAAAATAATTTTGTCGACTTGCTTAATGCGGCAATTGATGGTAATTCTTTCATTCCAAAGATCAAGGCAATAAGGCTTTGAACTGATGCATAGTGAAAAGTTGTACATCAAGGTACTATTTCAGTAGGTACTTGAAGGCCAATTTGACCTCTAAATATATAAGCACTTATCAATAGGGAAATACCAAAAAGGAATAAAAAAGAAAAAAAAGAATACAACACAACTTTTAAATATGTAAACCTAATGGTCGATTTTTTATTAGGTGAATCTTCATCACGAATAATTAATTCATAAGGTCTATAGATTTGACCTCTATACATGAAAATAAAATACGCAATGATAATGATGAGGATAATTACTGGCCCAAGAGTTAACAACAGTTTATTCCAACTAAAATAAGAATCGCTAATACTTTTCACTCCCTCTATCGTTCCGTCAAAAGTAACTTCTGCATTTCTACTGCCTGCAATGATTAGTTGACCAGTTAAGCCGTCATTGTTTTCCAGAATTTTAAAATCAATTCCAATTTGTTGTCTTACTGAATCAATTTTATCAAGTCGTAAACCTGTAACTTGTCTGGAAACTTTTATTAATTTATAATCTAAAATTCTACCTTCTGAAATCTTAAGATAAAGAGGTTCTAAAATATTTTCTTTTCTTATTGCTTCATGGCCTTGATTAAAAAAATAAAAAGTAATTACACTTATATCATCATCGATAGTTTGACCTAATGTATCAAGTACAGTTATCGGATGATTTTTCAATAAGTCTTTATTAACAATTAGAGGTTTTAATGGATTGACTATAAATGTTGGTTCTCTTTCTTTGATGCTTATGATAGTTAAAAAAATCGAAAGAACTATGCTTACAACCCAACCCAAAATACTCCAAAATTTATTCATATTGTTTTTAATCACTTTTAAAATATCATACTTCCAATGGTTACTAAATCAAATGTTTTTAGCCTCCCTCTCATTTAATAAATCGTCAATAACAGTATGATATTTAATTCTCAATTTCCTTCTCAATAAGCAAAATCAGAACATGAATGATCTTGATATGAATTTCCTGAATGCGATCGGCATAGCCGAAATGGGGAACACGTAATTCGATGTCGGCCAGCGGTGCGAGTTTTCCTCCATCTTTTCCCGAAAGGATAATTACCTTCATGCCTCTTTCCTTTGCTGTTTGTGCTGCCCGTATGATGTTGGCCGAGCTGCCGCTGGTGCTTATTCCCACTAGCACATCGCCTTTGTTACCAAGTGCTTCTAAGTAACGCGAAAACACAAACTCATAACCAAAGTCGTTGCTCACACAGGAGAGATGGCTTGGATCGCTTACGCAAATGGCAGGCAGTGCTCTACGGTTGTCGCGATAGCGGCCAGTAAGTTCTTCGGCAAAGTGCATGGCATCGCAATGAGAGCCGCCATTGCCACAAGAGATTATCTTGCCTCCTTGTTTGATAGAGTCTGCTATCATGTTGGCAGCCGATTCTATTCGTTTTAGGTTTTCCTTATTGGAAATAAAATCTTGTAGAACTTCTGCGGCTTGATTTAGTTCTTTGGAAATGATGGAGAGATAATTCATATAATAAATTACTACTTCGCTCCAGCCTGTGGCTTCAACGGCTCCTTAGAAGGTTGCTGCAGATCATACACTTTTGCTTTCAACGTATTGTTTTCATGGCGCATGATCTCTTTCTCTTTACCGGAATTTCTCATTTCAAAGAAATTCCAAATAGCATCCGTGGCAAAAAGGAGCACACCCAGCATGGCACCCCAACGCATCAAAGATATTTTTCCATACAAACTGTACAACAAACCTAAATCTTCTTTTTGGGCTTCAATGAACAGAACGAAAATCAGAGTAAGCAGATGGTAGGAACCAAAAACAATAAAGAAGATACGCCTGCGCCTATTCATTGGAGTGTCTGTTTAACAACAAACTTAATCTTTTTTGACAAAAGCAAAAGTGGAAAGTCGGTCAAAACAGGGCAGACGCATTATAATTCACGTTTCCGATGATTCTTTGGTGGCACAAGCGGCAGACCCGCCAGCCGGACGGGCAGGGCCGCGAGAAATTGTAGGTGCTCATAAACAATAGGGTAAGGTGCAGCGCACCGAAATATTTTTATCGAGACAAAACGAAAGGAATCTAGATTTTTACCAATCCCTTGATGTCCCGGTGCGCTGCACCTTCGTCCATGCCTCGCGGCCCTGCCCGTCCGGCAGGCGGGTCTGCCTCTGATCACCTCGTGCTACAGTTTGGTCTCAAAATCCGCCTAAAGTATTTGAATTTATAGTGCGTTTGCCCTGCCGATCAAAACCTTAGTGAGATTGTCAAAATAACTTGTGCAATCACTTCGGCAAGGGATAGTAGTGGAAAGCCCGAAGCGCGTGAGTTTGTGCGTGTGGCGGACTTGGAACG
>JAYVAI010000283.1:0-3845 GCA_043751075.1 Cyclobacteriaceae bacterium
GTGGACGCCATGAATGTGGAAGATGTGCACGATGCTGTTTCGCGCGCTGCCGAAAGAGCCAGGGCTGGCGAAGGGCCAACATTACTTGAGTTGCGCACCTATCGCTTCAAAGGCCACTCCATGTCCGACCCGCAAAAGTACCGCACCAAAGAAGAGGTAGAACAATATAAACAGCGCGACCCGCTGGAACAGGTGCGGCAAACTATCCTAACTAAAAAGATCGCCACCGAAAAAGAATTAGAAGTAATCGAACAAAAAGTAAATGCCCAGGTAGAAGAAAGCGTGAAGTTTGCAGAGGAATCTAAATACCCCGATCCATCGGAGGCATTGAAGGATATTTATGCCGAACCCAATTATCCATTTATCATGGATTAATGTTCCTTTTGATTAGTAAGCATGAATTCTTAGTTTTGCATCCCGCTTAGTAGGCGGGACTTTTTATTTATACAATACCATGGCAAAGAAGGAAGAAACCAAAGATTTATTAGAGAACCCCGAGGTTATACAAGAGAAGTTGGCCAACGTTGAAAATTGGCTTGAATCAAATCCAAAAACAGCCATCGGAGTTGTGGCCGCAATCCTTCTTGTGGTTGGGGCGTTTTTTGGATACCGCTATTATATAAACAGCCAGGACGTGATAGCCCAAAAGGAAATGTTTCAGGCAATCCGCTACTTTGAAGCCGATAGTTTGAACCTTGCCCTGAATGGCGATGGCAACAACCTGGGGTTTATTCAGGTGATTGACGATTTTGGGATGACCGATGCAGGCAACCTTGCCAACTATTATGCAGGCTTCAGCTACTTGAAGCAGGGAAAATACCCGTTGGCAATTTTTCATTTTGAGGATTTTAGCTCCAGCGACTTGCTCGTGCAAGCCCGCGCATATAGTTTGATGGGCGATGCTTATATGGAAAACAAAGATTTTGAAAATGCTGCCAAGTATTACAGCAAGGCCGCCAACTATAAGCCCAACAAACAATTTACGCCCACCTATTTAATGAAGGCCGGCCTGGCGTATGAGAAGCTAAACCAAAACGACAAAGCCAAAGAAGCTTATCAAACCATTATTGACAAATATTGGGAATCGGGCGAGCTGCAACTCGCCAAAAAACTTAAGGCTAAACTGGAGCCCAATTCTTAGTTCAATTTGAAATAACTTTGAAGGGATAGATAGTCTATCCCTTTTTTATTTTATAAAAAAAAACACGCATGGCAGGAATACTTAAATCAGTGGTAGAAAAAAGCAAAGCAGATCTTTCAAAAAAGAAATTTGCCATTCTGGTGGCCGAATGGAATGAAGATATCACAGAGCCTCTGTTTGAAGGAGCCCAGGAGGCACTTTTAAAATTAGGCGTAAAAAAACGAAACATTGTCCGCAAGAATGTGCCGGGCAGCTTTGAACTCCCGCTGGCGGCACAATGGATGGCCGATAAAAAAGATATTGACGCAGTGATCTGTTTGGGCTGTGTTATACAAGGCGAAACTCCCCACTTCGATTATATCTGCCAGGCGGTAGCCCATGGCATTATGAAAGTGAACCTTAAATCGAATAAACCAGTGGCCTTTGGTGTGCTCACCACACTCAATAAAAAACAAGCGAAGGACCGTGCCGGTGGAAAATATGGAAACAAAGGGGAGGAGGCTGCGGTTACGGTGGTGAAGATGTTGGGCGCGTAACTACCTCATTTGGAACAATTTGAGGTTTACTTTTCCATTCGGATGCCGAAAAAATATCTGGCAAATTAAAAATTGCAATAAAATTTTGCAATAATAAAATTGCTTATCAAAGCGATAAGAAAAGATTTTGTCAAAGCCGAACAGTTCTACCTCAAAGCCATTGAAAAAGGAATTGTAAAAGCAATGCATAATTATTGTTTACTGCTGCTTGAAAAAAATAAAATCAATGAAGCGCTTAACCAGGCTGCCAACTTGTTTACCAATGCCAATGAAGGTTACTTTACCTTAGATAACAGCTATGCAATCCATTTGGTATTGGAATTTATGAAATACGGCCAATACCATTTTCTCTTAAAATTATTCCGTCAGCCAAACGGCCTGCTGATGAAGTACCTGCAACCGGTATATTACGTACTGGCCTGGTTTATGAAAGATGAACTGCAGGGCGAATATGAAAAGGCAGGGGGTGAAATAAAAGAGACGGTGGATGAAATGATAAAGACTGTGGAAGCGGGAAAAACATTGTTACAGTCAAGGTCAATTGAAGAGAGGGAAAACCCCTGACATCTATTTCTAAAATTTACTTGCAACGGTTGCAAAAAAGAAAAGGAATTTCCGCTTTGTACAAATTTGAGGAGTGCGATAACCTTGATATATTCTCAAACCGCAGAAGTCGTCAGACCACTTTGAGTAGTCAAGACGACTGCCTATGCTGCAATGACCCCTCCACAACCAAAACTGAGCAGTAATGTAAGTTGTCATAACCAACAGCGAAGCCATCGGCACGGCTGCATAAATTTATTGATGGCCAGCAGCGCATCGGAAACCATAAAGAAAGCGCCTACAAAAATTAAAGCAAAACCATCACGGGTGTTTTCAATGTGTAGAATTTATAATGTTTTTGATTTTAACTGAACTTAGCTAACTTAGCTAAATGGAAACAATAAACATTCATAAAGCCAAATCCAATTTGTCCTCCTTGATTAAAAGGGTTCTAAAGGGGGAAAAGATTATTATAGCAAGGCGCGGGAAACCACTTGTTTCATTGAATAAAATTGAACATAAATCTGGCAAACGTGTTGGGGGTCAGTTTAAGGGGCAAGTTTGGATGGCTGATGATTTTGATGTACTGCCCAAGAAGTTTATGAAGCACTTTGAATGAATATCCTTCTTGATACACACATCGTTATTTGGTGGTACGAAGACCCAAAAAAACTTAGTGAGGATGCTCGTAAATTAATTGAAGATAGAGCAAACATCCTGTTTCTTAGTCCCGTTGTGCTTTGGGAAATATCCATAAAACAATCCTTAAACAAATTGAAGGTGCCAGAAAGCCTTATAAAAAAAGCTATTCAAGATTTGATTGAGATTCCAATCATGATCAGACACACCCAAGTGTTGGGCAAGCTACCGCTGATCCATAGCGATCCCTTCGATCGGATTTTGATAGCGCAAGCAAAGGCGGACGACCTACATCTAATGACCCGCGATAAGCAGATTGCCAAATATGATCTCAAATTAATTAAGGCTTAATTGATTAGGGATTTTCTTCAGTGCCTCGCCATTTCGAGCCACTAAGGGTCGTCACTTGGAGTGGTCAAGGCGACTGAGTAGAATGCCACACCGCTCCCTCCACAATTAAAAACTGCGCAACAATATACGTTGCCATGATCGTCAACGAAGCCATCGGTAAGGGCTGCATGAATTTATTGATGGCCAATAGCGAATCGGAAACCATAAAGAAAAGCGCTCCAACAAAAATCAACACAAAACTCTTTTTGGAAGTAAACCCAAATCGCAGCAATGCCTGCAACACCATAATGGTAAGCACAACGGCATACACCGTTACCGGGATTTTCAAGTCGCCTAAGTGAGGAAAAAGGATAGTCACCAACCCCGTGCCTGCCAAGATGATTGGAAATGCAAAGCGGATTTTTTGGGTGTTCAGCAATCCACCTGTTTCATTTTTAAATCGCATCTGCCTGAAGCAGATCACATACAAAATGTGGCCGAGCAAAAAAGCCACTAATCCGCCAATGAAAAACAGTTCGTTTTGCTGAAACATGAGCAGCACATCGCCCAACCAGCAAAACACAAGGGCTGCAGTAAAAAAATAGTTTCGGGCAGAAACGCTACCAAGATAATACACCATCAACGAAATCATGATC
>JAYVAI010000284.1:0-10226 GCA_043751075.1 Cyclobacteriaceae bacterium
GGCACAAAATCACCGCCCGCTCCACGGCATGCTGCAGTTCGCGAATGTTGCCCGGCCAATGATAGTGGGATAAAGTGTCTATGACCAACGGCCCAACTTCGAGGTGTTTGTGATAACGATGTTTAAACTGATCGAAATAAAAATGAAACAACGTGGGGATATCCTCTTTGCGATCGCGCAACGGGGGCACCGGGATTTCAACCGTTTTGATGCGGTAGAATAAATCTTGCCGGAAGGAGCCCGCCTTCACCAATTCATAAATGGGCGCATTGGTGGCGCAGATCACGCGCACATCTAAGTTGATGATTTTATTGGAGCCTACTTTCGTGGTTGTTTTTGTTTGAAGTACCGACAGCAACTTCACTTGCAGGTCGGGCGGTAGGTTGCCCATCTCATCCAAAAATATTGTGCCCTTGTTGGCCAGCTCAAACTTGCCTATGCGTGTTTCCTTCGCATCGGTGAACGCGCCTTTCTCATGGCCAAACATTTCTGACTCAAACAAACTTGGTGTGATGGTGCCCATGTCCACGACTATAAAAGACTCAGCGGCCCTGTTGCTTTGCTGATGGATTGCGCGGGCCACCAGTTCTTTTCCTGTTCCGTTTTCGCCCAAAATCAAAACCGCAGCATCCGTTGCCGCTACTTGGCCAATGGCGTGAAGCACCGGCTGCATGGCCGGGGCGGACGCAATGAAAGGGCTGTTGTCTTTATTGAAATGATTTTGCAGCGCATGCTGTTTCGATTTCAGTTCGCTGTTTTCTTTTCGCGCCAGTGATTGTTTATAGGCATTGATGACGGTCGTTACGAGCTTCTCTTTGTCCCACGGCTTGGGCAGAAAATCCACCGCACCTTCTTTGATTGATTTTACCGCGAGCTCAATATCCCCATAAGCCGTTTGCAATACCACTTGTGAGTTGGGCGAGAGCTGCCTGATTCGGTTCATCCAAAAAATACCTTCGTTGCCCGAAGTGCTGCCAGGTTTGAAATTCATATCGAGCAATATCACATCGTATTCCTGTTGCTTCAATTTTGTTTCGAGGGTCTTGGGCGAATCGAGCGATTCAATTTTTTCAAAATACTCTTTGAGTATGAGCCGCGAGGTGAGCACCACGTGCTCGTCATCATCTACAATGAGAATGGAGGCGGGGTATTTTTTCATTTCTTAAATATAGTTGTTAGTTGGCGGTTGTTCGTTGTTGGCACAACCACAACCAACCAATAACGAACAACCAACAACTATTTCATTCATACTTCAAACTCTCCACCGGATTTGCACTCGCGGCCTTTATGGTTTGAAAACTCATCGTGCCAATAGCAATCAGCAACAATACCAAACTTGGAATGATAAACATCCAGGCAGAAATTTCAATACGGTAGGCATAGCCCGATAAAAATTCCTTAACCGCCCACCATACCATTGGAATGGCAATAACGGTGGCAATCAAAATCAGCCTGATGAAATCCCGCGAAAGCAAAACCAGTATTCTTGTAACGGAAGCGCCCAGCGTTTTTCGGATGCCGATTTCTTTGGTGCGCTGTGTTACCGAGTAAGCAATCAAACCGCCCAGCCCCAGACAGGCGATGAAGATGGCGAGCAGGGTGGCCACACTGGCCAATGATTGCATTTTCTCTTCCTGCTGAAAGACAGATTGAAAGGATTCATCGAGGAAAAAATATTCAAAAGGCGCTTTAGGAAAAATTGCTTTCCATTCCTTTTCGAGCACACCAATCCCTTCTTTGATCGCGCCCGAAGCGAGGTGGACTGTATAGTATGTGTATTTGGGATAGGGGTGAGCGGTATTGGCAAAAAAGATAGCTGTTCTGAATAAAAGTTCGCGGGGCGAAAGGATATTCCAATTACCTATAACCCCAATTACTTTTAAAGTCATATCGCCCTCAACCCAGCGCCAGGTGATGGACTGGCCAATGACATCCTCAGGAGAATCAAACCCAAGATATCTCACGGCTGATTCATCAAGCATCATCACCCTTTCATCGGTCTGTTGGTCTTCCCTAAATTCTCGCCCGGCTATTAATTTAATGCCCATAGTTGAGGCAAAGTCATAGTCCACAACAGCTAAACCCATAAAGACATTTTCTCCTGGCCGCAATGGATGATCGAAATTTGATCCGACAAGACGTGCCCGACCAGGTACACCCATTGATGCAGTGGCATTGATTACTTTAGGGTTAGTTAAAATTCGCTCGCGGAAAGTGCGGAATTTCTTCAAGTCAAAATCTTCCGTGCCTTGTGCCCGGATTACCACGCGTTGGTTCGAATCAAATCCGGCATCTTTGGACCGCATGTGGCCTAATTGCGCCAAAACCACGGAGGTAAAAACAATGAGGGCTACAGAAACGCCAAACTGAAGAACCACCAGCGATTTACGCATCAACCCGCCATGGGGTGAGCGGGTAATTTTTCCTTTCAGCGCAACTACGGGCTGTACACCTGTGAGCATAATGGCGGGTACAAGACCTGAAACCAAAGTGCTGCCAATCAAAATCACCAGGATTATTACAGAGTGCCAGCTCCACCAACCCACTTGAGTATTGCCCATTCCAAGCCACACCACCAATAATGGTTTTACAAATTGCAGCAGAGTGAACGCAAGCAGCAACCCGATGATATTAAAAACCACGGCATCGAGCATGAATTGCTTTACCAGTTGAAAACGGCTTGCCCCGGCAACCTTTCTGATCCCTACTTCTTTAGCCCGTTTCAGCGCCTTGGCCGTGGTCAGGTTGATGTAGTTAACTCCTGCCACAACTAAAATAGAAAGACCGATAAGCCCAACCAACAGCACAAATGTTTTATTGGATGTGAGCAAGGCATCATTATTAACCCTGGCTTCATCGGGGTCAAAGTGAATTTTACTTAATGGTTGCAAGTGATATTGAACAGTAAAACCATCGGTTGCATAATGCTTTCTGGCAGCCTCCGGAAATTGCTGATTGATTTTTGCCTCGATGGAAGCTAAATCATTCTTCCCATCTTTGAGTAAAATGAAATTGTGAAAGCTGCCGAACCAGCCCCATTGTTCGTTAATCACCTGCTTGTAGTTCTCTTCAAAATTCCGGAACGGCAGCAGTAGGTCAAATTGAAACGATGAGTTGGCGGGTAAATCTTCGAGCACTGTCGAAACGCGGTAAGTATAATGTGTTTTGTTGGATTCGGTGCCTCCTGTGGTTAACTCCAGCGTTTTCCCGATGGGGTCTTCATCTCCAAAATATTTTCGGGCCGTTGATTGGGTCATCACCAGTGACGTGTTGTCGCTAAGAACATTCCCGGGCGCACCTGCAACCACGGGAAATTCGAAGATGTTCAGGAAGTTTTCATCCGCATAGTAAGCTCGCTCTTCATTGAATAACTTTTGCTCACCATTTATGTTGGTGTAGCTCAACACGCAATAAGGCTCTTCGCCCGACTGTGGGTAAAAGCGGGCAACGTGCTGAATTTCAGGAACGGTCCCATTTATCCGAGGTGCAATGGTGGGATCTATCCTTGTGTTCCTGAAAAATTCTCCCTTGGTAGATGAGTAGGTGGCAATGATTTCAAAAACTCTGTTTCCATTTTTATGAAAGTCATCAAAGCTGTACTCAAAAATCACCGTTTGGGCCGCGAATAAAAAAGCAGCGATGCCCAACCCAAAGCTGGTAATGTGAATGAGGGAGATAGTTCTGTTGCGCATCAAATTGCGGAAGGCAACAAGGATGTAGTTTCTGAGCATGGCTTTATTTTTAGTGACTTAATTAATACTTGGCAGTGGGCAGTGGGCAGTAGGCAGGTGTTGAATCGGCCTGCCAACTGCTCCCGATGCTTCGGGACTGCCTACTTCTCATTTACTTACCCTCACAGCCCTGCCACTGCCGGTGCGTTCTCCTTTCTCATTCATGGTTTCGTATGTAGCCGTATCGCCCGACCAGGATTTGATTTTCCACCAAAACACATTGCCCACTTGCTTGGGATCGGTGTGATACGTGATAGTATTTTTCACGCTGTCGCCCACTATCTCGTAGGCGCCTCCATTGCTGGTCATGGAAGCTTTGGCATCTGCACCACCGAACAAGTAAACGAACTTACCATTCCGGTTCACGCCTAATCCCTTGCTGGGAGGAAGGTATTGGTAAACACCATCAACACTTTTCGGATCACTCCGTGGAATAAAAGCATCGAATGCGATCTTCCATTTGCCATCCTGCTTTTCAAGGAAAGCAACCTGCACATTGCTGAACGAAGCATCTTTTCCCTCTGCCGTCCATTTCCAGATGTTGTCGCAAACTACCCAGGCAGAGCCATTATTGATTTTTATGATGGCGTTGGCTTTTGAATTTTTAGTTGATGCGTCCGCTGGCCTCTCCTTCAGGTATTCTTCATACAAGCCTTTGATCTCCTCCCAGCCTTTATAAAGTTGAACGTCATTTCCATCAAATCCCAGGCGGGTATCTTGGGCATTGGCGGTATGAGCGCCAGCTATCCGGTTCATGTCGCCTGCTGAAAAGGCATCGCCTTCTTCTTGCAACGCAGCGATGATGGCAGCTTTTTCTTTTTCTGTGTCGATGGTTTGATTGCAGGAAACCAAACTCACCGAAATTGCGGTAAATAGGGTTAAAATAATTGTCCATGATTTTTTCATAGTAGTTGGGTTAGGTTGATAAATATGTTACGACTGTTGCTCATTAATTCAGTTAAGTAGACCTAAGGGACTAATGACTCAAGACTATTTCATTCATACTTCAACGCCTCCACCGGGTTGCTCCTTGCTGCTTTCCACAACACTGATGCAATCGTGGCGAACATAATCACAACCAAAATCAAAACAGGCAAGGCAAAGTTCCACCATTGCAAGACGATGCGCTCTGAGTATTTCTGTAAGTATTGTTGTGTGAGATAATACGCCACCGGAATGCCTATGACGGTTGCAATGATTATTTGTTTTACTGTAGTGCTTAAAAGTATTTGTGCAATCTGATGCAGCTCTGCCCCCATCACTTTGCGGATTCCAATCTCTTTGGTTTTCTCTACTGCTTTGTTGGAGATCATGCCAAGTAGGCCAAGGCAGGCGATGAAAATGGCCAACGCAGTAAATAAAACAATTTGATTACGTGCGGTTTTCTCATGCACATAAACCTGGTTGGCGTGTTCATCGAGAAAATACCAGGTGAACGCATTGCCCGGAAATTGCTCTTCAAATAATGTTTTAATGGCAGCGATTGTTTTATCAAAGTTTTGTGGGGAGACCCTCACTGAGATTTTCTCCGGATTGGAAACGGCATCTGCAAAAGTTTGACTCTTATACATTAACACAAAGCCCCTTCCCTCATCGGTTGCCTCCGTGCTGCTTTGGCTCATATTGAGAAATGAATGGATACGGAAATTCTCAAAGACTCCAATTATTTCTGCGTCTTTCCAATTCCCCACGCGCAAGTAAAGGTTAACCCTGGAACCAATAGCATCTTCGGGTGACTTAAACCCTAACCGGGTAGCGGCAAAGCGACTGATGATGATGGCATCGGGCTGGTCATCTTTAATAAAGTTCCTACCCACTAAAAGTTTGATGCCATAAAAAGAAAGGTAATCTTCATCCACGGTGTTTCCATCCATTCCAAAACTTAGATCAGCACCCAAGCGCCTGGTAACAGGATTTTCAAGGCTGTTTATATCGGTAACGTCTGCACTGCTGCTGGTTATAGACGTCACATTTGAATTATTAGAAATCTGATTCTCTAGCGAGTTTAAAATCTGAGGATAACTAACGGGCTTAATTACAGGCGCATCAACTACTACCACTTCATTCTTGTTAATGCCTGTGTTCATATTCAAAACATGATTAAGCTGATGGAAAACAGTAAAGCCCAGCAAAATAAAAATAATGGCTACCGCCAGTTGGCTGACGGTAAGCAAAGAAGGTATAAATCGTTTCGCAGATGTGTTTGATTTTAAATTGAACAATGCCCTGGGTTGATGGGCCATCGAAATAATGGCGGGATATAATCCGGAGAGTAAAATACCACTGATAATTATCACAAGAAAAATAATAATGGATTCAAGGCTTAGCGAAGAGAATTCGTCAATCTGGATATTGAAAAGCAGGGAAAAGGGTTTACGGATAATCTGGATCAAGGTAAAGGCAAGCATTATGGCCAGTGCATTAGTCATTAAAGACTCCGTTACAAATTGCATAACCATGTCGGTAGCCGCGGCTCCGGAAACCTTGCGCGTGGCTATTTCTTTAAATCTCCGGGTGGTGCGTGTAACCGAAAGATTGATGTAGTTTACCCAGGCCATGGCCAACACAGAAAGAGCAATGAAGGCGAGGGTGAAAAGGAACGGCTTCGATTTGGAATAAAAATTATCACCAAGAAAATTCTGGCTAAACGGAATTTCTTCCAAAGGCTGAATAAACATATCTATTTTGGCATTGGGAAAATTGCGGAGAGGTTCTGCCCAAAATTCAGTTATGCGTTCATTTAATTTCGCTTCAAAACTTTTAAAATCATGGTGATTGAGTTTGACATAACCAAGAATCCATATTCCATTTGCAGCGTTCCATTTATTTTGAAGGGCAAAGCTTGAAATAACCAATTCAAAATTAAGATGGGAGTAGTGCGGCAGGTCTTCATATACCCCTGAAACTTTCAGGGTGGTTGAGTCATTCAATTTTAGCAGCTCTCCTGTTGGGTCTTTTTTTCCAAAATATTTTTCTGCAATGGTTTGGGAGAGAACCACAAAATTGGCCCCATTCAAAACCTTATCGGGTGCTCCATAAACTAACGGAATAGTGAAGAACGAAAACAGGTTAGGATCGGCATACGCCACTTTCTCCTCTTTAAAAACTCTGGGTTGTCCTTTTTGATCATCTATGGTTATGATGATTTTATTGTCATGGTTTACGAGCCCCGCCCCAAATCCCGGTTGATTTAAAATTCTCAAGGTGCTTTCCACCTCAGGGTAGTCATCGCTAACCTTTGGAAACAAAGAAGGGAGCGCCCCCCCAACCACAAGGTGTCCCCAGGTTTCACCACCGTCATCTGTCCAACGCCAGTTCGTACCAATGCGAGCAATGCGATCGGCATCTTTGTGATATTGGTCAGCCTTTAATTCGGTGGTGGAGTATTCCCACAATGCATAGAATGAAGCAAACCCAATGGCCAGGCCAACTACGTTTATGGCGGTGAAGAATGGATTTCGTGCCAGCAGGCGGAGGGAGAGTTTGAGGTAGCTGAGGAACATGGTTTTGTTTTTAAAAGTAGGCAGGTTGCAGTAGGCAGACAATACAATCGAGCGATACTGCCGACTGCTTCCTTGCCTACTGCCTACTTTTCCTTACCAAACCCAAGCCACTTTTCCTTTCTTTGTTTCCATCGAAAAATCGCCACTGCAAAACCGGTTTCAAAAAAAGTGTAACGAAATGAAACGGTAGGGGTGTTTCATAATGGAACAACTCACCGGAAAAAACTAAGGTACGTTGAGTGAAGAATAAGGCCTGAAAAAATTATCTTTGTTCAATGACAAAGACCGAATATCAGGAATACTGGAAAACAGAGGCAGCCCAAAACTGGGAAACCGCAACATACCTTATGCAAGGAAAGCAATTTGTTATGTCCCTTTTCATGCTTCACTTAGTCCTTGAAAAACTACTGAAGGCCCACTGGGTAAAGGATAATGTTGATAATTTTCCGCCTCGCATCCATGATCTTCAATATTTGCATAATCAATCGGAACTTGACCTGCCCGCTACCGCCTATGACTACTTGGCTATTGTCAACCAGTGGAACATTGATACGAGATACCCAGACTTCAAGAAAAAGATTTACTCCATTGCCAGCATGGAATATACTGAAGAACAGTTTATCAAGGTAAACCAACTACGAATATGTTTACTCGAAAAACTTTAACAAGCCACATTGATGGTTTTTTGGCGGATATAAAAGCGGCTGGTTACTCGCCTACCCGTGCTGTGCTTTTTGGCTCATACGCCAATGGGAATCCCCACGAACACAGTGATATTGATTTAGCCGTATGGGATAATAAATTTACCGGCTGCGGCACCGTTGATGTGGTGCCTATTGCCTCTATCATTGGGCGATACCCGCTTTTGGAACTGCATCCGTTTAATTCGGATGATTTGGATAATCCGTTTGCTCAGGAAATAATTAAGAAGGGCAAACTGGTGTACTTATCACCCCAACCATTTCTGAATCAATCAGCTCAATAGAAAATCAATATCATCCCTCGTCAGCTTCTTAACAAAGCCCGCATCCTCGCTCACCAGTTCATCGCTCAGGTTTTTCTTTTTCTCTTGCAGTTTCATTATTTTTTCTTCGATGGAATCTTTGCAGATCATTTTGTAGGCGAATATTTTTCGGGTCTGCCCAATGCGGTGTGTTCTGTCAATGGCCTGTTGCTCGGCAGCGGGGTTCCACCACGGGTCCACGATATACACATAATCGGCAGCCGTGAGGTTGAGGCCCACGCCACCGGCTTTCAGCGAGATGAGAAATACTTTAACCGATTCGTCCGTCTGAAATTTTGCCACTTCATCTTTTCTGTTGGATGCGCTCACACTGCCATCGAGGTAGGAGAATGAAATATTCTTCTTCACCAGTTCGACTTTGATCACTTGCAGCATTTCAACAAACTGGGAGAAGATCAAAATTTTATGTTGCCCTGTATTTTCTTCCACCTCGCGCAGCAACTCCTCCGTCTTTATCGATTCTTCACCGGTCACTTCTTTGTCTTTCAATAATTTTGGGTGGTCGCAGATTTGGCGCAGGCGCAGCAACCCTTCCAGCACATAGAAGCCGACATTGTTCATCCCCACCTCATCAATTTTTTTCAGGATCACATCGCGATAATATTTGCGGTAGCTTTCATACACGCTCCGTTGCTCGCGGCCCATCTCGCACCACAATATGGTTTCTGTTTTGTCGGGCAGGTCGGGTGCTACTTGTTCTTTGGTGCGCCTCATCAGAAACGGATAAATCATTTTGCGCAATTGCTGCGCTTTGTCTTTGTCTCCCCCTTTATCAATTGGGTTCGCAAATTCATTTTTAAAAAACTCGCGGCTGCCAAGCAAGCCCGGGTTGATGAAATTAAATTGGGCGTAGAGATCGTAGGTGTTGTTTTGTACTGGCGTGCCACTCATCACGATCCTATTCTTGCAAGGCAGCAGGCCAACGGCTTTAGTAGTTACCGCATCGGGGTTTTTTATGGATTGACTTTCATCGAGGATGACATAATGCCACGAAAATTTGGCGAGTGCATCAATGTCTATTCGTGCCAGGCCATAACTGGTAAGCAGCACATCATACTTATCAAAATGCTCATCGGCCAATTCACGTTGTTGTCCATAATAGATATGGTACTTCATGCTTGGACAAAATTTATCGAACTCACTTTGCCAATTGTAAATGAGGGACGTTGGGCAAATGACAAGATGAGTACTGCCCGGATATTTTTCTTTCAGAAATTGAAGGAAGGCAATCGCTTGCAGTGTTTTGCCCAGGCCCATATCATCGGCCAAGCATCCGCCCCAGCCTAGTTCATCCAATGTTTGCAACCATTTGAAACCGCTTTGCTGATAAGGTCTCATGGTGGCCTTCACTTTCTTCGACAGGTTGGAAGTCTTGAGGTCTTCGAGCTTGGCCAGCTTTTCTTTTTTCTCTTTTATCTCGGCCAGCACTTCGTGGTTATTGATGCTATCGCCCAGGTCATCCAAAATTCCAAAGTGCCTTTTGCTGATGCGCACGGTGCCTTTGTTTTCTTCGCCCATCTTCAGCATGAGGCCGTATTGTTTTATCCATTCTTCGGGCAGCAGGCCGAGTGTGCCATCATCGAGCAGCACGGTAGTTTGTTTGTTGGCGATGGCTTTGCGTATGTCTTTGAGCGGCACCGTCATATCGCCCCACGAAATTTCTATTTTCAAATCAAACCAGTCGTTGCCGCTGCTAGTCTTCATTTCAAACTTTGGCTTGTTGGTATTGTACCGGAATTTTTTCAGTTGGTCCAATCCATATACAGAGAAGCCCGCATCTTGCACAGCCTGTATGGATTTCAAAAACCAATTGGCCTTCATCACTTCGGGAAAGGGCAGATAGAAATAGGGGTTGTTGCGCTGCTGCAAAAACTTGGGGTGCAGTTGACGGACAAATTCAAAAAATTGCTTTTCCAATTCCGGTTTGCGCTCGATTATTTTCAAACCGGTCTCATCGTTTATCATTTC
>JAYVAI010000285.1:0-10220 GCA_043751075.1 Cyclobacteriaceae bacterium
CGTGCCCTGAATCGCTGAATCCGCTAGACTCTGTTTTTGTCAGAGAGCAGCCGGGTTTGAAGGCCATCAAAAACAACTGAACCAGTTTAATCAACTTCAAAGTCAGTACAAGGGGCAATTGAGCGATCTGCAGGATTCCACCGCGCGCAAAGAAATGGCCAAGAAGAAAGCGGAAGAATTGGCCATGCAATACATTGCCGATAACCCTGGCATTATGCATGCGGCCCAAAAGAAGATGAACCTGCTGATGAAAAAATATTCGTATGTGCCCAACTCCAACGATTTGAGCACGGCCATAAAGCGCACCTCACTAGCAGGCAGAACATTTAGGGAGCGATTGGTGCTGGGAACGAATTTTCAAGTGCTAAGTATAGACCCTTTCTCTATGGAGCTGGCACCCCAAGTTGGTTACCGCTTCAACAGCCGCCTTACGTTGGGCATTGGCGGCACCTACCGCCAGACGTTTAAAGATTCCATTGCGACATTGTCACCAGAAGTGTTCGGCTATAAGGCTTTTGTCAGCTACGATGTGGTCAAATCATTTTTTGCATACGGAGAGTACGCTCAGAATTCCCCTGGAATAATAATTTATGAGGGGACTTCCAAAAGGATTTGGAAACCAGCCGCACTGCTTGGTGTAGGCCGCAAGCTATCCGTTCATAAAAAGATTGACATGACCATAGTTGCCCTTTACAATTTCATGCACACCCAAGGCGATCCCATCTACCCAAAGCCTTTTGTAGTGCGGGTTGGCTTTCAGTTGAGCGACATTGCTTGGTTGAAAAATTGATCCAACCTAATATTTCATATCTGGTCAATTCCCATCCCTAAGTTGTTGTTGGTGTAACTCAATTTAGTTGTGGCGGGTTGCCTGACGCAACAACGACATTTTTGACCAACATCAACAAAGGGAAAAATAAAAGTGCTCCCCTCTGCCATGCACACCAAGCCGCCCCCGATTTTGGGTGCCAGCAGTTTAGTGTGGGATTATTTGGATAAGATGAAAGCGAAGGCGGAGTTGGTGTAACAAAACCCTCAACATTTGTGCACTTAATGAACTTTTCTTTGACGACTTTTTCGCATCTTTGATGAGTGAAAAAGCAGAAGAAAATATTAGTTGACATTGAGATTGATAAACTGACGAATTCCATTGAGAATGCAGTTTCTGGTGATGTGTTTAACACTGATATTTTTCAACTTTTCGCTAAGGACAGCAAGCAAATAAATAAAGCTGATTGGCAATTTAAGTGGCAAGAGCAAGTAAAACTTACTGACAGAGAAGTTTACAAACTTGTTATTAAGGACAATCCAAAAATCATTCAAGGACTAATAAGTTTAAGCTACCAAGGCGACCACATTTACATGCACTTGATTGAAAGTGCAAAGTTCAACAAAAGCAAGACAAAAATTTATACAGGTGTTCCTGGCAATTTAGTTGCGTTCGCATGCAATCTTTCTTTTGAAAAAGGATATGACGGCTATCTTGCTTTTGACGCCAAGACCGTTTTGGTCAAGCACTATCAAGAAACACTTTTCGCAACTCATTTCAGAGGAACGAAAATGATGATTGAAACTCCAGCAGCAAACAGACTAATTAATCAGTATTTTAAAAAATAAACAAAATGGGACTAATCAGAGAACCGAAAAATGTTGACTTCACTGTTCTGGACAAACCATGGACTGACGATGAACGCAAAGAATTCAGTGCGTTTATTAAGTTGCGTAAAGAACAGCGTAAGCAACGAACTATAAGGACGACAACTGCACGAACAAAAGTGACTTCATAACTTGGGCCTTGGGCCTTTGTTGATGTCCTTCACCAACAAACATGGTAAAGAAGGTAATCGGTGAATGGAAGAAGTCCAAAATAAATGAAGAGAGTAAAAAATGATTGGGTGATAGTAGAATGATTGAAGTGCATGTTGGTGAAGAACACCGACATGGGCGATAAAAACCAGATTTCAATAACTTTATCTTGTTATTTTTGCCCTGCAATTAAAATTCAAAAACTTAAATCCCAATGGCATTAACAGACGATTTCAATTCGGCAACAATCAAATCAAAGGAACTTACCAAGCGGCCGTCCAACCAGGAACTCCTCGATCTTTATGGCTTGTTCAAACAATCAACCGATGGTGATGTGGTTGGCGAAAAACCTGGAGGCTTCGATTTTAAAGCAATCTTAAAGTACGAATCGTGGGCATCAAAAAAAGGAATGTCTAAAGAGCAGGCCATGCAAGACTATGTAAACTTAGTGAACACGTTGCAACAAACTTATTCCTGAAATCCGTTGAACCTGTTTTACCAACCGGCCATAGCACAGGGAACAATGCATTTAGACCTGGATGAATCGCGACATGCCGTAAAAGTGCTGCGCATGCAACCGGGTGACACTCTCCACCTGACTGACGGATCGGGATTTTTATACACCGCTTTTATCCAGGATGCCGATCCAAAAAAATGCAGCTTCACCATTTCTGAAAAGAAAGAAATTGCTGTACGCAACTTTACCATCTCGATAGCCATTGCCCCCACCAAAAATATTGACAGAACAGAATGGTTTGTTGAGAAGGCCATCGAAATTGGAATAGAGGAAATCTATTTCATTATCTGTAAAACCTCCGAGCGAAAAACGGTGAACATGGAACGCATGAATAAAATCGCCATCAGTGCCATGAAACAATCCGGTCAGGCGCGGCTGTCACAGCTACATGAAATAACCCCTTTCGGGGAAATGATTGGCCACACGGCTTCTCAAAAATTTATTTGCCAGGTGGATGCTGCCAATCCGGTTCACCTAAAATCGCTGGCCAAAGCCCACTCAAATTACTTAGTGCTGATTGGTCCCGAAGGTGATTTTAGCCAGGAAGAAATCCACTTGGCCCTGGCACATGGTTTTCAAAAAGTAAGCCTGGGCCCAAACCGCCTGCGCACAGAAACAGCCGCACTCACTGCTTGCCATGTTTTGAATTTCGTTAATTTGTGATCCGATCATGAACTTGCAAGAGGCACAAAAAGCAATTGGTAAATTAACAGACGAGGTTAACCACCACAACGAACTCTATTACCAAAAAAGCAAACCAAAAGTTTCAGATTTCGAGTTCGATGCTCTGCTTGCCCAATTGGTAAAACTTGAAAACGAATTTCCGGCCCTTCGCCTGCCCGACTCCCCTACTCAGCGTGTAGGCGGCACCATCACCAAAGAATTTGTTACCGTATTCCATCAATACCCGATGCTTTCGCTGGGCAACACATACTCGGAAGAAGAGCTTATGGACTTTGACGGCCGCGTTGCAAAAATTTTGGAGGGCGACCCGTTCGAATATTTCTGCGAACTAAAATTTGATGGCGTCTCTATCAGTTTACTCTATGAAGATGGTTTGCTCACCAAAGCCGTGACCCGTGGCGATGGTGTGCGCGGTGACGATGTGACGGCAAACATCAAAACCATCCGCTGCCTTCCGTTGCGGATAAAATCAAAAAAAATACCGGCCCGGTTTGAAGTGCGTGGCGAGGTGTTTCTTCCTAAAGAAGTTTTTAAGCAAATGAACAAAGAGCGCGAAGATATTGGTGAGGAAACATACGCCAACGCGCGCAACACCGCTTCGGGCACAGTGAAAATGCAAGACTCAACCGAAGTGGCCAAACGCAAACTCGATTGCTACACCTACTACTTGCTTGGTGACGACATAGATTCCGAAACACACGAGGAGTCCATTTCAAAATTGGAATCGTGGGGTTTCAATATTTCGCCCACGTATAAAAAATGCAAAAACATGCAGGAGGTACTTGAATACATAAAGCACTGGGAGCACAAGCGATCGGACTTGCTGCTGGATACGGACGGAGTGGTGATAAAAGTAAACAGCCTCGAGCAACAGGAGCGATTGGGTTTTACGGCAAAGATTCCGCGCTGGGCAATTGCCTATAAATATAAAGCAGAGAGCCTGAGCACACGGCTCAATGGAATCACCTATCAGGTGGGCCGCACCGGGGCAGTAACGCCCGTGGCAGAATTGGAACCTGTGCAGCTCGCAGGCACCACAGTGAAGCGGGCTTCGTTGCACAATGCCAATGAAATTGCGCGCCTCGATTTGCGCATCGGTGATCATGTGTTCGTGGAAAAAGGTGGCGAGATAATCCCTAAGGTAACAGGCGTTGATATAGCGAAAAGAAATTCTTCACTGCAACCTGTAACCTACATTTCAAAATGCCCCGAATGCCATACCGATCTGATCCGCAAAGAAGGCGAAGCAAATCACTATTGCCCCAATGAAAAAGGGTGCCCTCCACAGATAAAAGGAAAGATTGAGCATTTCGTTCAGCGCAAAGCCATGGACATTGATTCGCTGGGCGAGCAAACCATCCGGCAACTTTATGAACTTGGATTGGTGAAAACACATGCCGACTTATATGACCTGACCAAAGAATATCTGTTGAAATTAGAAAAGGTAAAAGAAAAATCAGCTCAAAACATGTTGGATGGAATTTCGCAATCAAAGTTGCAGAGTTTTGAAAATGTGTTGTTTGGCATTGGCATACGCTACGTGGGCAAAACCGTGGCCGAGAAATTAGCGCGGCATTTTAAAAACATGGAGGCCCTCTCTATCGCCACCTACGAGCAATTGCTGGAAGCACCTGAAGTAGGAGAAAAGATTGCCCAGAGCGTGGTTGAATTTTTTAAAGATGCAGAGAGCCTGAACGAAATATCGCGGTTAAAAAATGCAGGCTTGCAAATGGAATCGGCCCTGCGGCAACCACAAGCCGTGAGCGATACGCTTAGCGGGAAGTCGTTTGTTGTATCGGGAGTATTTCAGAATTATGAACGAGAGCAACTGAAGGAAGTGATCGCATCGCACGGGGGCAAAGTGCTTTCATCGGTGTCGGCAAAACTTGATTACCTGCTGGCGGGAGAAAACATGGGGCCGGCCAAGAGGGAAAAGGCCGAAAGCCTGGGAGTAAAAATTATTTCGGAAGGGGAGTTTGAAGCGATGATTAAAATATAGACCTAAGTTTAGCCAGCATATACCAAGTTTGAACTTACTTTATTAGATTTCGCACATGTTTAAAATGAACTTCCTAAACATGCGGACAAATGCCGCGTTGAAGAAAAACAAAACAGCCCGCGCGAGCACTCCCTTCAAGCAGGCGATAAGCATAGGCATAATTTTCACGGTGGAAGATAAACTCAAACACGAAGCCATCAAGGAATTTATCCACCACTTAGAGCGCGAGGGAAAGAAAGTGCAGGTGCTGGAATTTCTGCCAGAAAAAAAGACCAACCACGAATTCAAATTTGATTTTTTTTCGGACAAGGATATTTCCTTTTGGGGGAAACTGAATGCCTCCAATGCTTTGAAATTCATAGACACTCCTTTTGATTATTTGTTTTATGCCGACAAGGAATCAAACCCCTTGATTTTGCACGTGCTCGCCCGCAGCAAAGCCCATTGCCGGGTGGGGAGGTTCGATGAAAATAAAAGCCAATATTTTGAATTGATGATTGATCAAAATGGAACCACAAAAGGGTTGATAGATACTATGTTTACTTATACCAGTCAGTTGCGATAATGAAAAAGCTATATGGCACCGGTGTGGCCTTGATAACACCTTTTAACCCGCGCGGGGAAGTTGATTTTAAATCGCTCAAAAAAATATTGGTGCACACAGCCACAGGCGTGGACTATTATGTGGTGATGGGCACCACGGGCGAATCGGCCACACTCAGCAAAGAAGAAAAAAAGAGCGTGCTGAAATTTGTGTTGGAAAATAATACTAAGAAACTTCCAATCGTATATGGCATAGGCGGCAACAACACGCAAAGTGTGGTGGACGAAATAAACGCCACAGACCTGAAAGGCGTTACTGCCCTATTATCGGTGAGCCCTTATTACAACAAGCCATCGCAGGAAGGTATTTATCAGCATTTTAAAACGGTAGCCCAAGCCTCTCCCCTTCCCATAATTTTATACAACGTGCCTGGGCGCACAGCCTCCAACATTACAGCAGCAACAACCCTGCGCCTTGCTTCCATAAAAAATATTATTGGAGTCAAAGAAGCCTCGGGCAACCTTGAACAGTGCATGAAAATAGTAAAGGAAAAACCAAAAAACTTCATGTTGATTTCAGGCGATGATATGTTGACCCTCCCAATTTATTCCATCGGGGGAGTTGGTGTGATTTCCGTGTTGGCCAATGCCTTGCCACAGGTGTTTTTGAAGATCAAAGAAAATTTCTACCTGGGAAAAATAGCACAAGCCCAAGCGGCCCAATTCAAACTTGTGGACATCAACGCGCCCATGTATGAGGAGGGAAATCCCGTAGGCGTAAAATACCTGATGAGCTTGATGGGCATTTGTGAACCTTATGTAAGGCTGCCATTGACCAGACCTTCAACAGGCTTGCGGAAGAAAATTGAAAGTCTTTATAAGGAGTTGGCAGCTATCCCCACGGGGCGAGAAAGCAGTTAAAGTATTTGAGAACAGGATTTCTTCACGCTGGACGAGTTCGCAGACGAATCTGAAAGACAGAAAGGAAAACTAAAACCTAGGACACTTCATCGCTGAAAGTTTGGAGAAAGATGAATGAAGATTATCTTCCGAAGACAAGCAGTAGGATTAAATCAGTAGAATGTGGGTACAGCTTCCAACAAGGCGCAGCACGACACAATACTTCATCTTAATAGTTAAGGGCACCTCTAAAAATCAATCATGGAACGCAGATGACACACCTGCCGGCAGGCAGGGATCAAGCAGATATCCGCAGATCAAATCCTCGGAAATCATAAAAATCAGCGTCTCAGCGTTCCATTGGTATTCATTCGCGAGTTAATAGAGGCAGCCTTAAGTAAACCGTCACAACCTTTAAACCAATGGCCAAAGACAGCAACATCGTGCATCAATATTTCAAAAAGCAACTAGAGGGGAGCAGGATATTGGTAAAAGTAAATCCAATCCATCTGACCGGAACAGAACTCATCATCGACCAAGAAGGTGAATTGCACAGCCGCGATCTGGAATTTGATGACCAACTATTTGATGACCTAAAACACGATGGGTTTGTGGAAGTAAATGCCCTTGAGTTTAATATTTATTTGTCGGGATTGAAATGACCCTTGCGGGAATTGCCCGGCATTTGTTACTTTTGCATCGGCAAATCGGCACGACCAGCTCCTGCTGAACTCCCCCAGGACCGGAAGGTAGCAAGGGTAGGTGGTTGTAGCGGTGCGATGTTCGGTTTGCCATTTTTTATTCTCTCCCCTCTTTAACGCCCCGCAATTTTTTCGTTTTTTGGGTTAGTTTTGCATTTCGAATTAACTATAACACACATGAAATTTTTTATTGACACGGCAAACCTGGCTGAAATAAAAGAAGCCTACGACCTTGGAGTACTGGATGGTGTAACTACAAATCCATCGCTGATGGCGAAGGAAGGCATTGGAGGCAAAGAAAAAATTATGGCCCACTACAAAGCCATCTGCAATATTGTTGACAACAACGTGAGCGCAGAGGTGATCGCCACCGATTTTGAAACCATCATGAAAGAAGGTAAAGAGCTTGCCAAAATTGACGACAAGATTGTGGTAAAAGTACCGATGATAAAAGACGGTGTGAAAGCGATAAAGAAATTTACCAGCGAAGGCATCCGCACCAACTGCACACTGGTGTTCTCACCCGGCCAGGCATTGCTTGCTGCCAAAGCAGGTGCCAGTTATGCATCACCATTCATTGGACGATTGGACGACATATCGCAAGATGGTTTGGAGTTGATTGCCCAAATGCGTCTCATCTACGACAACTACGGATACGGAACCGAAATATTGGCCGCCAGCATCCGGCATACCATCCACCTAATAAAGTGTGCCGAAATAGGTGCCGATGTTGCTACCTGTCCGCTCACTGTGATCATGGCTTTGTTGAAGCATCCGCTCACGGATTCCGGCCTCGAAAAGTTCCTTGCCGACCACAAAAAGACCAATGGTTAATTTTTGAATCTTGAATTGAAAATCTTGAATTAAAAACATGTTCTCAACCGATCCGGTAGTGCGGGTAAAAGACGCCAGCATTTTTCAAGACAACAATACGGTGCTTAACAACATCAGTTTTGAAATAGACAAAGGGGAATTTGTTTTTATCATCGGGCGCACCGGATCGGGCAAGTCTTCACTGCTTAAAACACTCTACTCCGATCTGCCCCTGCGCTTGGGCGATGTGAGTGTTGCCGGTTACAACATACGCGAAATAAAAACAAACCAAGTCCCTCTATTGCGCAGAAAAATCGGCATCATCTTTCAGGATTTTCAATTGCTGGCCGACCGCACGGTGGGCGAAAACCTGAATTTTGTAATGAAGGCCACGGGTTGGAAGGATGGCGCGAAAACAAAAAACCGTCTTGCCGAAGTGCTCATGCAAGTGGGCCTTGGGTCGGTGGAGAAAAAGATGCCGCATCAACTTTCGGGTGGCGAACAACAGCGCGTGGTCATTGCCCGCGCACTCATCAATGAGCCTCTGATACTTTTTGCCGATGAGCCCACCGGAAACCTTGACCCGGAAGTGGCGAGCGGCATCATGCGCACGTTCCAACAGATAAACAAAAGCGGCACAGCCGTGCTGATGGCCACACACAGTTATGGACTGATCAAAAAATTTCCGGCAAGGGTGCTGAAATGTGAAGGGGGAAAATTGCTCGACTCAACAAAAGAACAATTCGAATTTAAAAGCGAAGATGATTTTTAGATTGTACCAGCTGGTGAGTTTGCTTTATAGGATTCTAACCTTAGTAGAGTAATGAACTCATTCCACACCAACCTTATTACCTTATTATTCATCTGATCGCAGAGTAAAATAAGGTGGAAAGTATATCTGCAAATAATTCTCTACTAAGGTCAGGATTCTGTCATTACCTCAATATGCAGTTTGATGGCTTCCACAATATTTTCCTCCACTTCTTTTTTGGTGGCACCCGCAGAAGTACATCCCGGCAAATCGGGAACATAAGCACTGAATCCATCAGCTCCTTTTTCATAAATTATCAAATATCTTCTCATGCGCGTTTCTGTTTTAGGTAAGTAGGGTCTGCTGAATAAGCCAAAGTTTGACGGAAACAAATTCAACCCCCTTTCGGGGTTGGTCCCCATGAGTTTTCACTTCCCCACGTTGCACATGGGGTTATTCATGTTCAATCCCATTCGGGATTGATAACCATGAGCAATCCCGATAGGGATTCAATTTGAATAACCCTGCATGGAATGCGGGGTACATGAAAAAGATAAGTACAGAACCCCAACGGGGTTCAACAAGTGCATGGCTTTTCTAACTATCTCATCATTTCCTTTGCACAAAATTTTTTGATCATCGAGTTCCCTTTGCCATTTCATCTCAATAACAAAGGTTAATCAGGCCCAATTATTTTTTCAGAAGTCCCTAAGTAAAGATAGTCAATAAGGATTTTTAGATCGCAACTACCGGTGTTTTCTTTTCAGCATCTTCCATATTCTGTATTTGCTGGTTCAATAAATCAATCCGCACCAACATATTCAATATAAGCGCATCTTTTATTTTTTCTGACGGATGAGCCCGCATCTGCTCACGCAGCACCTGATACATCGCATCCAATTTTTCAATGTCTTGCTCAAAATCCCTTTCCTCATGCTGGGCTTGTATGGTCCTGATCAATTCAATTTTATCGGCAATTTGTTCGCTGTAAAAATTCTCCAGGGCAGTGAATTCCGTTTGCAAGTTGGCCCTGTCCCTGCCCAAAGGTTGACCATCGTTGCGAGCGATCATTAAAGAAACCGACAATCCAAAAAACAAAACTGCGGCCGCCCGCCACACCTGCATGGTGATCGAGTAATTACCTTTAACTCTTTCCGGTAAACGGCTTTGTATTTTGCTCCATATACTGCCTGCTGGTTGCTTGTCGTCAAACTCCTGACGATTGCTTTCGATAAAATTTTTCAATGAATCTTTCATATCATTTTTGATTCAAGTATTTCCTTCAATTTTTTCTTTGCCCTGCTAAACTGCGATTTGGAAGTGGATTCCGAGATGCCCAGCACCTCCCCTATCTCAGCATGGTCATAACCTTCAAACAAATACATGGTAAGCACCGAGCGATAACCATCTGGGAGTTTCTCAATGGCACCTTTAACTTTTTCAACGGTGAAAGGAAACCCTTCTTCAAAATCCACTTCCTCTTCTTCCTTCACGTCCCACCGATCA
>JAYVAI010000286.1:0-10180 GCA_043751075.1 Cyclobacteriaceae bacterium
CCAATCTTTTTTTATCGGGATCGCGGGTCGAGTTGAATATTTTCAATAATGATAAAGGTTGAGCACCCTCGCCCGCGATGACATTTTCATTAATTGGAAGTAACATGACAAAGTAGGATTAATCCTACTTTGTCATGTTCTATACAATGAGGTTAAAAAAGATCATCAAAGAAATAAGTACCGAACGAATGTCACGCCTCTCTTTTTGAGGATCACATAAATGCTATTTAAAAATGCAAAACATCAACTTAAAATTAAGCGCAAAGTTTCAACCGAATGTCACCCTCTCCTCTGGAGAGGGCCGGGGTGAGGTTTTCGAAGCAGCGGTTCAATGGAGGTGTCTTGATGTGTGAGATCACTGCCCAACTCGGACCTCACCCCTGACCCCTCTCCAGAGGAGAGGGGAACGCTCGATTTCAATGTATGTGTAAACATGACAAAGTAGGATTGACATGAAAAGGCAAAATGAACCCGATGGTCAAAAAATTTTGTGCAAAGGAAATGATGAGATAGTTAGAAAAGCCATGCACTTGTTGAACCCTGCCCGTTCCGGCAGGCGGGCCCGTTGGGGTTCTGTACTTATCCTTTTCATGTACCCCGCATTCCATGCAGGGTTATTCAAATTGAATCCCTATCGGGATTGCGCATGGTTATCAATCCAGAATGGGATTGAACATGAATAACCCCACGTTGCACGTGGGGAAATGAAAACTCATGGGGACCAACCCCGAAGGGGTTGAATTTGTTTCTGTCAAACTTAGACTTATTCAGCAGACCCTACCTAAAGGTTTCTCATTATCAAATGAATCACATCTTCCTCACTTTGCCACTGCCCGATGCATGGCTGTTCACATGGGTTGGGTTGCCTTTATAGGAAATACTTCCGCTTCCGGAAATAGTGGCGTCCAATTCGCTTTTAACATTTACCTCCACATCGCCCGATCCGGAAATACGTACTTCGCAGGCGTCCACTTGCAAATCGGCAGCAAGTACTTCGCCAGAGCCGCTAATGTTTGCCCTGATTTCTTTGGCACTGCCCTGGGCAATAATTTTTCCTGATCCCGATATGCCCACGTCTATTTTATTGGCCGCAACCAAATCGACAGAAACTTTTCCTGACCCGCTCACTTTACTTTCCATGTCTTTGCATGTTCCTTTAAAATCAATGCGGCCAGAGCCAGAAACATCTGCGCCAAGCAACCCATTGGCATCTGCTTCCAACACGAGCGAACCAGAGCCGCTTACATTCAAATCAAGGTCATTTGTTTTGAATTTACTTTCTCCTATCAGATCACCAGAGCCGCTCACACTTATCCCTTCCAGGTCTTTCACGGTTACATATACGATAATCCTATCTTCATTGTCCCAATTCCACAGTTTCCAATTTTCACTTTCGCGGCCAACGCTTAGCCGTCCATCTTTCACCGTGGTTTCAATTTTTTCGAGCATCTCGCGGCTGCCTTCCAATTCTACTTTTTGAACATCGCCTTGCTTGAGGTATAATTTGCCTGGCACCCGAAAAGCAATTTTTGTGAATGTGTCAACCTTGCGGTTTTCCTTTGTTTGGGCGAACGAAACAGCAAAGGCAATGAACAGGGCGAGATGAGTGATCAATAGCTTTTTCATGGTGATTATTTTTGTTGAGTTTTAAATTTCACTTTCAAAAGACAGTGTCAAATCCGGATGGTTGCCTCGCTTTTAAAATATTTTAATGTGGAAGCACTGTCTTATGACGCAGAAATGCAGGGTTGCGTTGCAGTGGAGGTGTATTATTTTGGGTCTATGACGGATAACCCGAACTTGCCGGAAGTCGAACCTTAGTAGAATTATTTGTGAGGTACCTTCAACCTCACCTTATCTTAGGAAAACTTTCAAAATAAGTTGTACAATTTTGCGGCATGGCCCCGAAACTTCGGGGCCACCGGGCTATCCGCTCCAAGTCCGACCACCCACAAAGCCCACGCGCTGCGGGCTTTCCACTTCTATCCCTTGCCGAGATAAGCCAACATCAGAAGTGTACAATTTATTTTGAAAGTTTTCCTTACTTCACAATCAGCTAAACAATAAGGTTGACAAGGAATAAGATCATTTCTCTACTAAGGTTAAAATCCCGCAAAGAAAACTTGCCTGCTTGCTTGGATAGTTGGAATCTTCAAGTAAAGACAGCCCAATCTTTGTCAGTTCTCCACTTTCAATTTGGATACCAATATTTTATAAACCTCCAAACACACCCACGCATCGGTGGCGGCATAACTGATTTGTTTTTCATGGAGCACGGCTGCTTCCCAATTGGAAGTTTGTGCGCCTTTGGAGATACGAAACCCCAACAATAAGGCTGCTAATTTTTTTACGCTTTCCACTTGAAGGCCGGCCTCTTTGCTCATCTGGGCAAGTTCCACAAAGCCACCTGGGGTATAGTGCTTTAGTTTTTGAAGGCCTTTGATATCATCGCGCAAAGCAATTCCTGCTTTAAGGATTTTTTCGTTTTCCAAAAAGTTGATTATGTGAGGTGTTATGCCTGTTTGCAATAGCCGGATAAGGAATACTTTGTGGGGCAAAGCCACTTGCATTAACGCCACTTTATTGGAATGACCTCGCACAAATACCGGTTTTGTTTCTGTATCGAAGCCAACCGTTTTATGCTCTTTGATTTCGTCAAAAGCATGGGCCATTTTCTTTTCTTCCGAAACGACAACGGTCTTTCCTTCAAACGCCCCCAACGGAAGCGCATTGATTTCCTCATTTGAAATCGTAGGATTATGGTTTTGTAACAGGCGCGTCATCCAACCTTCGGATTTTATAATTCATGTATGCCTGCAAGATGGTCATCAACGGGCTGATGATGCAAAAAAAACAATAGGGCGCGTATGCCCAAGTGGAAATGCCAAGTACTTTTGCCTGTGTTGCCCCGCAGGTATTCCACGGCACCAACACCGATGTAACAGTGCCCGCATCTTCCAATGTGCGGCTCAACAATTCTGGCTTATAACCTTTTTTTCGATACGTGTCGGCAAACATCCTGCCGGGCACGGCAATCGCCATGTATTGGTCGCCTGCCGTAAGGTTAAAAAATATGCTGGTCACCACGGTGCTCGTTACCAACGATCCGGTTGAGTGGGCAAATTTTATGATCTCTTCCACAATGCGCAACAGCAGGCCACAGGATTCCATCACGCCACCAAATATCATCGCTCCCAAAATCAACCATATCGTGTTCAGCATTCCTGCCATTCCGCCAGATGAAAGCAATTCGGATATCATCGCGTTTTCAGTTTGTATGTTTATGGACATGGCCAATGCTTTCATCACGGCAACGAAAGAAGACTTCACTGGGTCATTTGAAATCCCTGAAATCTGATCTATGATTTGAGGCTGAAAAATAATGGCGAACACACCACCCAAAATAGACCCTACCAACAGGGCGGGAATGGCCGGCACTTTTTTCACGATCATGAACAAAACCAAAGCGGGCACAATGAACAACAGCGGGTTTAAATTGAAAGCCTGGTCGATGGCTGCCAATACATTGTTTGTGTCAGTTGAACCAGAAGCATCAACGGTGAAGCCCCACACAAAAAAAATCAACAGCGTAATGATCAGCGTGGGCACCGTGGTGAACATCATGTAGCGGATGTGCGTGAACAAATCAGAGCCTGCCATGGCGGGCGCCAGGTTGGTGGTGTCGGAGAGTGGCGACATCTTGTCGCCAAAGTATGCGCCTGAAATAATTGAGCCTGCTATAACGCCTTCGTGTATGCCGAGTGTTTTGCCAATGCCCAGCAAGGCAATGCCCACGGTGGCCACAGTGGACCAGGAACTTCCTGTTGCCAACGATACAATGCAGCACACCACGCAGGCGGCAAACAAAAAAATAGTTGGGTTAAGTATTTTCAGTCCGTAATAAATCATGGCCGGCACAATGCCGCTCAACAGCCAGGTGCCCGAGAGCGAGCCGATCACAAGCAGTATAAGCATGGCTGCCATGGCCGAACTGATACTTTTTACAATGCTGCTCTCAATTTTCTCCCACGAATTTCCCAGCCGCCACGATATGATGCCCGCCACGGATGCCGCCATCAAGAGGGCGATCTGATTGGGGCCATCGGTGGCACCCGCGCCAAAAATGAAAACGTTGATGGTAAGCAATGCAATAAGCGCAGCGATGGGGATGAACGCCTGAAGAAGACTTGGCTTTTTGATTTCTGTCATTTAAAAAAATTATGGCGCGATAAGGTAGTCATTAATTGATAATTGATAAGTTGATAATTGACAATGGGGTGCATTCCAAACTTACATGTTCACCAAACAAAGACAACAATAAAAATTTTGGCAGAACCCGTTTAGTTACCAATAGTCCTTCTGCAAAGCGGTAGTAAATTGTTCCGTTACTTTTAATCTGGGCACCCATGTTATTTTGAAATACACCCCATTGCTGAGGTGTAGGACAAATTGCACTTTTTGTGACAAGTCCGATAGGACTTGAATTTGAATAGCCCCCAATGGAATTGGGGGCTGAATAGATTCACCTGAAGCAACCCTGAAAGGGTTGAATATTGATACACATTCAACCCCTGCCTGTCCGGCAGGCAGGCTTTCAGGGTGGGCGCAATGTTGCGAATACTTACCTCCGGTTTCACCGGAGGCTATTCAAATTCAAGCCCCCTTTCGGGCTGGCACAATTTGTCATGGACCCATTGACAATAGGGTGTACGACACTTTTACAGAGTCGGTGTATTTTCAGCAAGGGATAGAAGTGGAAAGCTCCGCTTTGCGAGAGCCCTCGTTTAATCGGGCCCGGTGGCCCCGAAGTTTCGGGGCCATGCTGCCAAAAAAAATTCGCAAAACTGCCGTACACATTTGACAAGGGTGCAACATGAAAAATTATCATTATCCATTGTCAATTAGCCATCAAATAAAATTGATCTTATAATGCACCCCTCTCTCTTTCAGGTAATTCAGAACGAACTGGAAATTGCTTTCATCTTCTCCTACACATTCGGGTGGGCTTATGCCCTTGCGGGAAAATTTTCCATCCAGCACCAGGTGGGCTGCGGCTGTGCAGGTGTAGCCGGTGGTGCGCGCCATCGACAAGGTGCCCGATGATTTTTCGGTGCGGTCGTAAAGGTTGTATTGAATGGTTTTCTTTTGTTCGTTTTCTTCGCCAGCCATGCGTATGCGCATAATGGTAAACTCTTCTTCGCCTGGTTTTAATTTCCATTTGGGAAACAAGAGTTTGGCCGTCACATCAATGGGGCGCACTTTCATTCCATTCACATCCAGTTCCTCATAAGAAAAGAAACCGGTTTCGCGCAACACGCGCAAGTACTCAACACAGCCCGGGTAGCGCAATGTTTTTTCGATCATGTCTGGAATGTGCGCCATGGTTTTTATCAGCGACCGCAGTCCATCCGAATTCCATGATTCCAACGTGCCCACTTCTGCAAAGTGGATGAGCTCGGCATCCGACAAGGCTTCTTTGATAACAACCTTGCCGTTTTGAACGTAGCGGGCTGGCCGTGTATATTCTTCAATCACATCGATGGGCGAGAACACCGCTTTGTATTCGTAGGGCCACTCGCGCACCACGGGCAAGCCACCCACCAAACATTCATACGAATTGATTTTCATTTTCTGGTTGTGATAACCCAGAATGATATTGCCCATGCCGGGCGCCACGCCACAATCCGTCACGATGGTTACATTATTTTTTCTGGCCAGTTCATCAAGCAGAAACGGATCTTCGGGAAAGAAGGAAATGTCCACCATATTTTTCCCGGCTTCGATCACCATCTTGCATGTTTCAAAACCCATAAAGCCAGGCACCGCACCTACCACCAAATCAAATGGCTGAAGCAAAGCAGACAGCACGGTGCCATTGGCGATATCTGCCTTTTGCGTTTTGATATTTACACGGCTCAATTCGGATAAGGCCCGCTCATTGATATCCACCGAAGTGACATCAAACTTTTTGGCTAAGTCAATGGCGATGGCCTTGCCCACTAAGCCTGCCCCCAGAACAACTACTTTCTTCATTTTTATTTGAGTTGGAAATTATTAATCGTAAATCGTAAACCAATGTAGCCACTAAGGCACGAAGACACGAAGAGTTATTTTTGCGGTCTTTGTTTCTTTAACCTTATCTGGCTAATTAAGCATTGAATCGTAAATCTAAAATCGTAAATCCACAATTTATGTTTGATTCTGCCAAAATACTTGAAAAAGCAAAACATTCATCTTTTTATTTGATGGTGCTCAATTGGTCGCTCGGCCGGATGGTGCCTTTCAATAAGCCACATGGTTTTAAAATAATTGAGATTGGCGAATATCGGTTAAAAATTATTATGCCTTATCGCAAAAGTAATTTCAATCACATACGCGGCTTGCATGCTTGTGGCCTGGCCACCATATCGGAGTTTGCTACCGGCTTTTTGTTGTTGAGTAGTTTGGATATGAAAAAGTATCGCATGATTATGCAGCGCTTGGAAATGAATTATCATTATCAGGGAAAAATGGATGCGGTGGCAGAGTTTGTCATTTCAAAAGAATGGCTGGAAGAAAAGGTGATCAAACCCTTGCAAACACAAGAAGCAGTGGTAGTACCGTGCGAAGTGAAAATACATGATGTGAAAGGAAATCACTTAACTACCGGAATGGTTTTCTGGCAGTTTAAAGATTGGGCAAAAGTGAAAACGAAGGCTTGATGCAGCAAGATTTGTTGATCAATAAGTTAGTCTAACACAAGTATCGCTTGGAAAAATTTCTTTTCATACAAGGCACTCCTCCCGCAGGCTTTGCACTTACTTTCCCAGGTTCGCTTTTTAATACGGCAGCGCACCGCCACCTGCAATCCGGTAGCAATTGGATTTCATTTTATATCCTGAATGAAGGGAGCAGAAAAATTGAAAGTTTTTTTCACGTTCATGTAAATGGAACAAGTGCTGAAAGTCCTTACCGGGCACCCTTCGGTTCCATTGAATTTTCTGAAACATTGCCCCCCGTTATTTTATTTGATTTTATTGGATTTATTGATCGTTCCCTTTTGCATGATGGCGTTCGAGAAGTAAAGATCAAGATGCCGCCTTTGGCCTATTCGCCAACAGCTATTTCATGCTTGAAGGATGCCTTGGCAAAACAGCGATATCAGGTTGTGTTGGCCGAGGTGGGTTCGGTTATTTATGTTCGTGATGTGGACTTTAGATATATCATCAAAGATTCCGAACGTCATGTTTTAAATCAATACGATAAAAAGGATTTTGTATGCACAAGATTACCGATCGATAATTTAGAACGCGTTTACGATTTTATTAGCAAGCACCAAGTGCTGAAGGGTTACGCCATGTCGATGGCGTTGG
Organism: Cyclobacteriaceae bacterium; assembly: GCA_043751075.1. GTDB lineage: Bacteria > Bacteroidota > Bacteroidia > Cytophagales > Cyclobacteriaceae > ELB16-189. The sequence goes on from JAYVAI010000286.1 coordinate 7,353, forward strand.
ATGAACTTAGGAATACGGTACAGGTTTTCAAGGATGATTTTTTTCTTTTTGTGGTGTTGGATCACCAAAAAATAATTGCTGCTTCTGTTTCCATAAAAGTAATGGACCATGTACTGTACAATTTTTATTTAGCCCATGATGCAGCGTACAATAAATACAGCCCTGCTATTGCGATCATTGAGGCTCTCTATAATTTTTGTAAAGAGAATTCTATGTCTATTCTTGACTTAGGCACTTCCATGTTAAATGACAAACCTAATATTCCGCTGCTCAATTTCAAGCAACGGATGGGCGGGGTGGTTACTGAAAAGCTAACATTGTATAAGAAACTTGCGTGAACATGTACAGATCAACCGGAAAATTAGTCCTGAGAAAAAACTAACATGACATCTCCATTGGTCACCGTTATTTGCGTTTGCTACAATCAAGCCCGTTTTGTTGTGGAGGCTTTGGATTCGGTAATCAACCAAACATACGCCAACATAGAATTGATAGTGATTGATGATGGCAGTGCCGATGGCAGTGGAAAAGTGATCAAGCAATGGATGGGCAACCATACGCAGGCCACCTTGATCATGAACGGTAAGAACATTGGCTATTGCAAAACTTTTAACAAAGCATTTAAGATTTCAAAAGGCGAATTCATCATTGATTTATCGGCCGATGATGTGCTGCTGCCCAATTGTGTTGAAGAAGGCGTGGGCCTACTTGAAAGAGCAGGTGAAGATTTTGGGATTGCATTTTCCGATGCTCTGTATATCAATGAAGCGGGCAATCCCGTAAGGATACATTCAGAAAAATATCCTCACGCAACCATTCCTTCCGGTGAAGTTTACAAAGATTTAATTGAGCGATACTTTATCTGTTCTCCTACAATGATGTTGCGCAAGGCAGTGCTTGATTCGCTCGGTGGATATGATGAATTGTTGGCGTTTGAAGATTTCGATTTGTGGATACGGGCTTCGCGCAATTTCAAATTTATTTATTCGCCAACGGTGTTAGTTCAGAAGCGTGAAGTAATGTCATCCATGTCGGCAAAACAATTTGAGCGGACCAACCCACAGCGGTGGTCCACCTTAGAAGTGTGCAAAAAAATTAAATTGTTGAATAGAACTGCCAAAGAGAATGCGGCATTAAAGCGGAGACTGTTTTATGAAATGCGAATTTCACTTAAGTCTTTTGATTTTACCTTAGCTTATTCCTTTTGGAAATTGCTGCGCTCGGTTTGATTTATTTTAGAATCAATTGCCACGACCTTTAGGTCGTGGGTAAGTGGGCAAGGGTAATTCGGCTTTAGCCGAACCTATCTTATCTCCCCCCTAAATGTCATAGAATTTTCACTTCCTGTTATCCTCACCCAATGCCATGCTCAAATAACTTTCGTAGCGGCTCTGTTCGATTTCATTTTTCTCCACCGCTTCTTTGATGGCGCACGCAGGCTCGTTGATGTGCAGGCAACGGGCACCGAACTTGCACTTCAATCGCGCATCACGCATTTCTGGAAAATAATCCGAAATCTCCTGCGGCTCCATATCCACCAACCCCCATTCTTTGATGCCTGGAGTATCGATGATGAACGAACCATGATCAAGTTGGAACATTTCGGCAAACGTGGTGGTGTGTGTGCCTTTGTCAGAAAAATTGGAGATGGATGCCGTGGTTTGTGCTATTTGTGACGATAGCCTATTGAGCAACGTGGATTTGCCTACGCCCGAGTGGCCCGCCACCAAGGTAGTTTTACCTGCTATCATTTCTTTTACTCGCTGAACATCATCATCCGCGGTGGCGGAAACGATCATGGTGTGCACTCCGAATGAAGTATAGATGTTTAGTTTCTGGTTCAACTCTTCCATGTCCTCCTGACGTAGCAAATCCCTTTTATTGAAAATCAAAAGTTGAGGAATGCGAAAGGACTCTGCCGAAACCAAAAAACGATCAATGAAACCCCACGAGGTGCGCGGCTGCTTTACTGTTGCTATCAACATCACTTGGTCCACATTGGCGGCCAACACACTGGCATGCCCGGTGCGCTTTACCGACTTGCGCAAAATATGGTTTTGCCGTGGAAGTATTTCTGTTATCGTTCCTACTTCTTGTTCCAGTTCTATCATTACATAATCGCCCACAGCCACGGGATTTGATTCTTTGAATTCATCCAATCGGAATTTACCCCGTACGCGACATGGATAGGTTGTATCGTTTTCCGTAAGCACCTCATACCACGAGCCGGTCGATTTTGTAATGCGGCCTTTCATATTTTCATAATTTTTTTACAGTAGGAAACGATTTTTTGAGTGGCCCCCAAATTCTCCTTTACGTATTCGCGTGTAACTTCACAGGCCAACAAAAAACTTTCCGGATGGTTGCTGAACAACTCAATGCTTTTTTTCAGTGTTGGATAATCGCCAATGGCAAATGCACCGCCTCTCATGATCAAGTCGTTGGCCTCTTGGAATTTCTGGTAATTTTTATTTCCAAAAAAAATAGGAATACCATAACACGCGGCCTCCAAAATGTTGTGAAGGCCCTTGCCAAAGGCACCTCCCACATAAGCAAATTCGCCATAGCGGTATAGTGTGGAAAGCATGCCTACATTGTCAATGATCAATACGGAACACGCCTCCAGGTCTTGCGGTGGCTTGGAATACCGAAAAGATTTTACGTGGATCGATTCCTCTATTTGATCTAGGAAGCGATCATCTATTTCGTGAGGTGCAATAATAAATTTAATAGTACTGCCGTGTTCATTGATAAATGGGGCAAGCACCTCCATGTCTTCTGGCCAAATGCTTCCGAGCACAAAAATTTTTTCGCTTCCTTTAAACCTC
>JAYVAI010000287.1:0-3785 GCA_043751075.1 Cyclobacteriaceae bacterium
TCCGAGCCTATGGCTCTTGGATTCCCACTGCCAACCTTGTATTGATTCCAAATTCGATAAAAAATAATTTGAAAGATGTGTGCATAAACAAGGGGCTTAAGCCTGTCCGGTAGGCAGGCCCGTGGCAATTGATAATAAAATTTTGAGGGACTTTAGTCCATAACACAAAACTGTCGTGCACTCATCAAAATTTGCTCGTAGGCAAGCGAACCAAGGCAGAGGAACTCAGTAAGCGGTACTGCCTACTTATATTACTGCTAATTGTTCCTCCCAACCACAAAATACAACACAGGCCCAAACACCGGAAGGAAAATCACAGCAATGATCCAAAGGATTTTTCTTTTCAGGTCTTTATTGCTCCTCAAAATATCAATGACGCAAAGCGCATCAATCACAAAAATTATCAGTGCAATTAAGCGAGGCATAGTCTTTATATAAGTTGACAATTAAACATTTGAGTTTGTTGTGCCCTGGATGGTTTCAGCATGCACCCGGTTTCCAATTTCTCCAATCCAATTTTTTACCAAGCCAACAAAATAGTCCGGATCTTTTGTCCAACTAAAATGATCAAGTGGTGATATCTTAGTTTCATCGGATGTCAGGTGTAAATGGGAAATGGCCGATCCAGCACTGAATTTTTTATATAAGTTCTCAACGGCTTGCTTACTTGCTAAAGGGTCACTCTCAATGGAAATTGATAAAACGTGTGTATTCAGTTTTTTCAAGGATGTTTCATAGTCATGTTTTGAGTTGGAAAGTTTGTATTCTCCGTAAAGTGCATTGTGACACCAATCTTTTATGACTGCCCTGGCTTCTCTACCACCAAAACCAATTTTATCCCCGGGAAAATGTCCTATGATTTTACTAAGTGGGTAAAAGATATTCCCAGCAAGGCGTAATTTAATCCTGTTCCATTTGTTCCAGCCCTTATAATATACAGAACAAGAAGTTATCAATATCAGACCGCTAACTACTTTCGAATAACGAGATGCAAACAAGCTTCCAATCTGTCCACCCAAACTATGACCAACAATTATTTTTTTAGTGCCTGGAAACCAAGCCTCGGCATACTCGATTAACTCCTTAATATCTCTGATAATCTCCTCATATCCAAAGTCAATAGCACGTGAAGCTCTTACAGATGATTTACCTTGACCACGCCAATCAGCAATAATGACATTGAATCCTTGTCTACATAATGTAGCAGCAAATAATTCGTAATATGATGCTCTGACTCCCATCGCGGGAAGACAAATGAGTGTAATGTCAATATTTTCTTTTCCCCGAAAAGTTGTAATCTGATTTACGGTCTTGTCACTATATAGGATTTCTCTTGTTTCCATTTAGCAATTATTGTCGTCCAATAAACTTGTCACTAAGTTGAATCCTATTTACCGCCTTGGGAACAACAATTGACATCAAATCAGTTCGCACCCAATATTTTGAAAAGCTCATCCAAATTTGGAGTGATGATGATCTCCGTTCTCCTGTTCTTTTGTTTGTTTGGTGCTGTGTCGTTGGCTGCCAGCGGTGAAAATTCGCCTTTGCCTGCCGCAGTAACCTGATTGGAAGAAACCCCAGCTTTGGTCAATATCTTGGTGATGGAGGTGGCGCGCATCACGCTCAGGTCCCAGTTGTCTTGCATGTAGGGAGATTTTTTTGAGATCGGCACGTTGTCGGTGTGGCCTTCGATCATGATCTGAATATCCTTTTGGTCTTTGATGGCTTTGGCCAACTGCTGCAAGGCAGTAACTCCTTTTGCGTCCACGTCAATGCTGCCCGATCCGAACAAGAGTTGCTCGGCCAACGACACATACACTTTCCCGTTTTTTACTTTCACCGTAAGGTCGTTCTCCTTAAAGTTCAGCAACGCATTGCTGATCCTGTCTTTGAGGTCTTGCACAGCCTTGTCCTTGTTTGCCAAAATCTGCTCCAGCTCTTTTACTTTCTTTTCACGCTCTACCAAACTGGTGCTGAGCGAATCGTTTTGTTTTCGGGTTTTATCCAGGTTGTCTTGAATGGCCAGCAGTTGATCTTTTTGTTGGGCAAAGTCGCGGTTCAATTTTCCGCTGCTGTTTAGCATGTTTTTATAATTCGCATTCAGTTGATCATACTCTTTGTTAAGATCAGTTAGCTTTTTGGTGGTGGCCCGATAGGTTTGGTTCAGGTCGGTGGTGTCTTGTTTCAGTTTGGTCAATGTTTCGTTCAAGTCTTTCAGATTTGTGTTGGCGGCTTCCAGTTGTTTCGACTTGTCGGCCAGTTCTCCTTCTGTTTTAATTTTTTGGGCCAATACATCATCGAATTTCTTTTTGCTTACAATGCACGAGGAGAAAAAAAATGTGATGCTGATCAGTAGGGTGGTGGTTATTTTCATATTCATAGTTAAAAAAATTATAGATGTAAATATCTTAAAATAAATTCAGAATATACATTTGGATTAAAATCGGGTGCATGACAAATTGGACTGACCACCAAAATACCGGGCACCTACTTTCAATTCACTTTTAGTTGATCACACTTTTGATATGTTGGTCTATTTCGGCAAGGGATAGAAGTGGAAAGCCCGAAGTGTGCTGGATATGAGTGTCGGGCGGACTTGGAACGGATAGCCTGGTGGCCCCGAAGTTTCGGGGCCATGCCGCAAAAAAATCAGTAAACTCGCCTATAAGGAACACGATCAATTTCTATCCTGCCAGCACCTTATGTATATCCGTGCGATACGCCTGCCATGCCGGAAGGAGCGAGCACACAATGCCCAACACAACGCTGCCAATAAGCAAATACAATTCTTCCATATAAAAGATCGAAGCCGAGATGCCAGCCCTTCCACTTTCTTGCACGATAACCGTGAACAGATAAAGAACACCATGACCGAGCATGAGGCCAAGCAGGCTGCCGAGCAGTGTCAATGTGGTGCCCTCCATAATGGTTGCCGTGAACAACTTGCCCTTGCTTGCGCCCATCGAGCGCATGATGGCCAGATCGTATTGCCGCTCTTTCAGCGAGTTGTACAACGCAATAAAAATGCTTAGCGCAGAAATAAAAATGAGCACGTAGGCAAAACCCATCAGTGCCTCCACGCCTACACCGAGAATAGAAAAAAGTCTTGCCGCTTCGAAAGAAGGAGACGCTGCCTGCATACTGCTTTGACCATTGATATACCGTGGCAACTGCAACGCTGCTATTGGATTTCTGTATTTTATTAAAAGCGAGGTGATCTCTTTGGTTGAATCCGTTGCTTGCGCTGATGGAACCAACAAGGAAGGATTTGTTATTGAATCGCTTGCGTGCTCTTCTTCGCTATGTTCCGTGTGAACATTCCAGATGCTGGAAATATTTGTGAAGATCAAATTGTCAATTGCGGTGTTGCTCCGTTTTAAAATTCCCTTCACGATAAAAGGATGCGCCTCATGCGCACTTCCTTCTTTCGTAAGCCCGTGCGAACTTTCAAAAATGTCCCCGGTTTTCAGTTTTAGAAATTCAGAGACAGTTGCGCCTACCACCACTTCCATATCGGCATTCCACCAATCACCGGTGGCCAGTTCGGCTTTGTATAAATCCACATATTGTTTGTTGGTGCCAACTATCCTGTAGGTTTTATAGCTGTCGCCCAGCGCAAGCGGTATAGCGCTTTTCACCAACCGGTGTTTTGCCAGCCTATCCGCTTCCACCAAGTTTATGTTTCCTGTGGGAAAATCAATATGAAAAATATTGCATAGGATCAATTGCAGCGGACTTCCCTTCGCCCCTACCACTAAGTCAATTCCTTTTGTGTTGTCACTAAT
>JAYVAI010000288.1:0-10125 GCA_043751075.1 Cyclobacteriaceae bacterium
CGGCTGACACCCTGAAAATAGAAACCCGATCCTTTTCAAAAACAGAACTTGAGAAACTAAATTCCGATGAGGACTTGCACTACGAACAGCCCCCTACCATTGCCGAGAGTTTATGGGACCGGTTCAAGCAATGGCTGGCATGGTTGTTCTCCACGTTGTTTGCAAAGGCCACCACTACGGACCTCGGCAGGATATTGCTTTACACATTGGCCGGAGTGCTGCTGATCGTTGTCATCATGGCCTTCCTGAAAGTAAATGCCTTTCGTGTATTTTATTCCGGGGCCGACAACGGCAAGCAATCCTATTCGGTATTTCATGAAAATATCCATGAGATGGATTTTGAAAAACTGATACGCGAGGCGACTGAAAAAAACGAATTCAGGCTGGCCACACGGCTGGTGTTCCTCCATGCACTCAAACTTTTGTCTGACAAGCATTTGATTGATTTCAATCCGGGAAAAACCAATCACGAATATGTGGATGAACTGAAAGCCCCCGATTTAAAAACCGGGCTCAATGAGTTGAGTTTTTATTTCGACTATGCGTGGTACGGAAATTTCTCCATCAGCGACACTCAGTTTAAAAAGATAAAAAATACGTTTGCCGAATGGCGGATTAAAATGAATTGATGACCAAGGACTGGAAATATATTGCTTACATCAGCTTGCTGGCAGCCTTGCTTGCCTTTGTGATCTTATCAAAAACAGACGAGCATAACTGGACGCTCAACTTCTCGCACCTATCCAAAGATCCATACGGCACCTACGCGTTAGATGCACTTCTTCCCGGTCATTTTAAAAATCAAAAATTTACAAACTCTTATAAGACTGTCTATGAGTTGAAAGACTCCATACGATCGCAAGAAAATATTTTTATCATCAGTTCGCGTTTTGCTCCCGATAAGGAAGACACCAAAGTGTTGTTGGCATTGATTGAAAACGGTGCCACCGCTTTCATCTCGTCCAATAATTTCTCCGGCACCTTTGCCGACACACTTGGCCTGGCCACCGGTGACGCTTTCTTTCAGGGAGAAAACCGGTTCGACCAAAATGATTCTGCCTCACTTCATTTTGTGAGCCCAGCCCTGGACACCGCACGAAAGTTTAATTACAAACAGGCCAGCATCTACACCTACTTTCGCAAAATAGATTCGGTAACAGCAACCGTATTGGTGAAAAACGATTTCAACCAACCGGCCACTGTGCGGATAGGCAGGGGCAAAGGAACTCTCATCCTCAACTGTACGCCCATTGTGTTTACCAATATTTATTTGCTGGCAAACGAAAACCATGATTTCGTTGCAACGTCACTTTCTTATTTACCGGAGAGAAAAACATACCGCACCGAGTTTTATCATTTGGGAAGAATGGAATCGGCCACACCGTTGCGCTACATACTCACCAACGAGCCCTTGCGTTGGGCGTACTATATTTCCATTTTCACGCTCTTGCTTTTCATGATCTTTGAGGCCAAGCGCAAGCAGCGTATTATCCCCATTATAAGGCCACTGGCAAACACCACGCTCGAGTTTGTGGCTACCATCGGCAGCTTATATTACCAGCGTGCCGACCATAAAAATATTGCAAGCAAAAAAATCCAGTTCTTCTTTGATCATCTGCATACACATTACTTTGTGTCCACTGCCCACCGCGATGAAGGCTTTGTGAACGTTGTTACGCGCAAGTCGGGGGCAGCCGAGCAAACGGTGCGGGCGTTGATGGAAATAATCAATACCATTTTTTCCAAAGAAAAAATTGACAAAGGAGAATTGACCACACTTAATACTTTGCTGGAAAAATTTCATGAGAAAAAATAATGATTTCTAAACTTATATTTCTATGGGAGATACCCGGCCAGGGATAGAAACGGAAAGCCCCCCGATAGCGTGTTTGCATGAGCGTGGAATCGGGGGCTTGCAGTGAATAGCCCGGCCCCGGTTTTCCACCGGGGGGCCGCAAAAGAGTTTTAAAAAAGATTTGACAAACAGAATAGTAAAAAAATTAAAAGCCAAACTACACACTATGGAAGAACCTATTTTTCAAAGCCGGGTGGACCTCACCGCACTGAATGATCAAGTAAAAAAAATAAAAGATGAAATTGGCAAAGTGATCGTGGGGCAGGAGACTCTGGTGGAGTTGCTGATCACTGCTATTTTGGCCGATGGCCACGTGCTGATAGAGGGTGTGCCCGGTGTTGCGAAAACACTGACCGCAAAACTGATCGCTAAAATAATCTCTGTTGATTTTTCAAGGCTACAATTTACACCCGACCTTATGCCTTCGGATGTGCTGGGCACTTCGGTGTTCAACCTCAAGACATCTGAGTTTGATTTTAGGCCCGGCCCGATTTTTTCAAACATCATACTCATTGATGAAATAAACCGCGCCCCGGCAAAAACACAGGCTGCACTTTTTGAAGTGATGGAAGAGCGGCAAGTAACCATTGACGGCCACACGCACAAAATGAAAACTCCGTATATCGTGCTGGCCACGCAAAACCCCATTGAGCACGAGGGCACATACCGCTTGCCCGAAGCGCAATTAGACCGATTTCTTTTTAAAGTGATGGCCACCTATCCTTCGCTCGATGAAGAAATCGAGATCATCAACAGGCATCATAGCCGCAAAGGAGTTCAGGCGATTGCCGAAGTGAGCCCTGTGCTCACGGCACAACAAATCCTGCTTGCCAGGCAATTTGCACAGCACGTGCACATAGAACCCAATCTGATAAAATACATTGCACAGATCATTCAGGAAACGCGCAACAACCCTATGCTGTTTTTGGGTGCATCGCCTCGTGCTTCGCTGGCTATATTAAATAGTGCCAAAGCGTATGCGATGATCAACGGCCGCGACTTTGTAAACCCCGAGGACATAAAGTTTGTGGCGTTACCTGTGCTGCGCCATCGCATCATCCTCAGCCCGGAAAAAGAAATGGAAGGAACATCGGCAGACGAAGTGGCGAAACAAATTGTGGACAAGGTAGAAGTGCCCCGTTGATGAAAGTTGTCCGCAACCTATATTTCAATAACCGCGTGTTTGCAGTGGCCATATCCATAGTGGCCCTTTTTATAATCACGTTTGTATTGGGTGGAGGATATTTCATTCCAAAAATTTTGTTCTTTGTTTTCGTAGCCGCACTGCTTACTGATATTATCCTTCTCTTTCGCGTAAAGCGCGGGCTGGCAGGCAAGCGTGTGCTGGCCGATAAACTTTCGAATGGCGATGAAAATGAAATCTCCATTTACTTGGAAAGTTTTTATACTTTCAAAACCAACCTGCGTGTGTTTGACGAAATACCACATCAGTTTCAGCGAAGGGACCTTGAGTTTAACCTTGCGCTAAGCACAGGCGAAAGCAAGATCATAAAATATCATTTGCGGCCAGTGAAGCGGGGCGAATATTCCTTTGGTGCAGTGAACGTGATGGTCAGTTCACCGCTCCACCTTTTCTCAAGGCGGTTTCGGTTTTCGAACGATAAACTGGTGCCGGTGTATCCTTCCTACATTCAGATGCGCAAGTACGAATTGATGGCCATCAGCCATAGGCTCACAGACACGGGCATAAAAAAAATCAGGCGCATAGGGCAGAATCAGGAATTTGAATTGATAAAAGAATATGTGGCCGGTGATGATTTGCGCACGGTGAACTGGAAAGCCACAGCGCGCAAATCGCGGTTGATGGTAAACCAATATCAGGACGAGCGGTCGCAGCAAGTGTATTCGCTCATTGACAAAGGCCGTGTGATGCAGATGCCATTCAATGGTATGAGTTTGCTCGACTATGCCATCAATGCCACGCTCGTTATCTCCAACATCGCCATCAAAAAATCGGACAAGGCGGGGCTTATTACTTTTCAGGATAAGATTGGCAGCATGTTGCCAGCCGCCAGGATCAACAAGCAAATGGCCACCATTCAGGAAATTTTATACAACCAAAAGACTGCTTTTCTGGAAACTGATTTCTCCGTTCTTTATGCACGCATACGCAGGTCTGTTTCTCAACGAAGCCTCTTGCTGCTGTTCACCAACTTTGAAAGCATTCACGGCTTGCACCGCCAGTTGCCATACCTGATCAACCTGGCGCGCATACATTTGCTGGTAGTTATATTTTTCGAAAACACGGAGTTGAAAGAAGTGATTGACCAGCCAGCAAAAGATTTGAAAGAGATTTATTACAAAGCCATTGCCGAACGGTTTAGTTATGAAAAGAAGTTGATTGTGAAAGAACTTCAGAAGCATGGCATACAATCCATCCTCACTGTTCCCGAAAAATTGACGATCAATACCATCAATAAATATTTGGAGTTGAAGGCGAGGAATCTGATTTGATCTGCACTTTTATAGTGTGCTGACCCAGTAATAGCTCAACTACCAACCCACGTTCCGTTTTCTTGAACGCACTGTAGAGTAGGAGACTTTGCGCGGGTGTACGACAGTTTTGCAAACACTCAATTTTTCACTCTGCCTACCGGCAAGGCAGGTGAGGTTGCATTTTTGTCGTACACCCCTTTGCACACTCTATGTTTGAGAAAACAATAGCATTTTCGTACTTTTCGTAAAAGCGCAATACATGCTGCAACCCTTATACGATACGATCGCAGAAATTGCAAAGGAGGTAACCAAACTTGCTCCTCTTGAGCAGCAATTGTTGCTTACTAAACTTAGGGTCAAGCGCCTTAAGAAAAAAGGCGTTCAAAAAATAACAAACACACCGAAAAACATCCGCAAGCCTACCTTACAGCAGATTGACAAGTGGAAACATGAGTCGAAATACAAGGCATGAGGGCAGGCAGGTTTGTATTGGATACTAACGTCTGGATCAGTTACTTCATAACAAACAGACATCAACGGATAATTGAAATCATTGATTTCTATGAGATTGCCGTTTTCTCGTGCGATGAATTGCTTGATGAGTTTGCTGAAGTATTGGAGTATGACCACCTTCGCAAGTACAAGGTGAATATTCCTAAAGCCGTCAAACTGATAAGGGAAATCACCACGCACTTCATGCTTGCTTATCCAATTAAAAACTACATACCGGAAGATCCGGATGACAATTATATCGTTGCCCTCGCTCTGCAAACCAACGCTGGTTTTGTAACCAGTGGAGATGCCCATATACTTTCGCAAAAAGAAAACCTTGAAGCTCGTTACCGCAAACTCAAAATCATTAACAAGTCTGAGTTTGAGGCAATGTTTCCACTACCGTAGTGGTTAATTCGTGAAAGCATAAGGAGTTGTCTGTATATTAAAAAATCGTTTGAATATCCGTAAGCTTTGAGTTACCAATAAACATTCTATTTCATTTATCTTTAGGGCCTAAAACTTTTGAAATATGCGTAAGGTAATTGTGATGTTGTTGATTGGGGTTATATTTTCGGTCGCTGCCTTGGCGCAGTTAAAAGAGCAGCTTCCCGTCATGAAGTCGATGGTTCCAAAAAGCGACATCATCTGCTATGCAAAACCGGAAGATCAGAATACAATCGTTCCACCACCGGCCGCCTATCTGCAATGGAAAGCAAACAAGAGTGCCAGGACAAACGCAACCACCTTTGTGGTGGAGTATGTAGATTTCCCCATTGATGCCAAGGAAGCATTTCAAAAAGCAGTGGACATCTGGTCAGCCTTACTTGAAACGGAAGTGCCCATTCGCATAGTAGCGTCCTGGCGTGTGATAGAAGACGGGTCCGGATCATCCAATAACATTTTGGGTGGCGCAAACCCTGGCACATTCATCCGCGATTTTGATGGTGCCCAACAAGCCCTCACCTGGTATCCGGTGGCGCTCGCAGAAAAAATGGCGGGCAAAGAATTAAATGATTCGGACAACCCAGATATTTTTGCCCAGTTCAACAGCAATTATCCCAACTGGAATTTTGCCACGGACGGTCTTATCAAAGTAGGAAAAATTGATTTTGTTACCGTGGTGCTTCACGAAATTGGGCATGGGCTGGGCATCACCCGCGGGTATAACGTAACGGGCAACAACGGAGAGATTACAAGTTTCTTTTCGAACCTGCATGTGGTGTATGATCATTTCATTGAAAATGGTGCCGATAAAAATTTAATGCAAACTTTTGTGCCGCCCTCTGCCGAGTTGAAAACCGAATTGACTAGTGGGGCACTTTTCTTTCGCACCCCACAATTGACAAAAATTTCTGGTGGTGCCGACAACCGAGCATTGCTTTTTGCGCCCAGCCCATTTCAGTCGGGGTCCAGCGTGGCCCATCTTGACGAAAACACCTATAACGGATCGGTGAACGCGCTAATGACTCCACAGATTGGCACAGCCGAAGTGCATCACGATCCCGGTGGAATTGTAAAAAAGATGTTGGCCGATATGGGATGGGTGCACACACAAATACTGCACGCGCGATTGAAAAATACCGAAACCATTCCCAATCCTTTTGAAGTGAAAGTAACGCTGGTGCCCGACAAGCTGAATGGATATAACTACACCGCGGGCGAAGTAAAATTGAACCACACCACCAACGGAACGACCTTCACCACAGTGCCCATGACAGCCACGGCCAACCCCAACGAGTTTTCGGCCACCATCCCTTCGACAGGTGTAGCAACTACCTATGGTTATTATATCTCCATAAAAGACAATCTAAACAGGTCGCTCTTCAAGCCGGGCATTCGCACCGAAGACGGAAAGGCACCCAGAAATTTATTCTTCACCTTTGAGGCAGGGCCCGACACCAAGGCACCGTTTATAAACCACACTCCACAGCCGTTCATTTTATCAAGTGATACTGAACTGAACATTGAAGCGATCCTTTCCGACAACATCGGGATAGTATCGGCCGCTATTGACTACCAAATAAATGGAGTTACTCAGGTTCCTGTTTCGCTTGTGCTCGATGCCAATACCGATTCCACCTACACCTCCACCATTCCACTGCCTGTTTTGAAAAATGGGGATAAGGTGAAATATCGGTTACGCGTTAAAGACAGTTCAGTAACACAAAACCAAACAACCAAACCTTCTGCTTCAGCATTTTATGAATTGAATGTGGTGAGCCTCGCGGCCACGCAAGATTCTTACACCAACGATTTCAACGCCATCACTGAAGATTTTTTTGGTGACAATCTTTTTAGCATCACCACGGCATCGGGTTTTTCCAATGGGGCCATCCACACATCCCATCCGTATCCAAACGGAACGGGCGAAGGGTTCAGGAGCAATTTTGTGTATCAACTGAGAATACCCATCAAGGTAAAATCAAGCGGTGCCACCATCAAGTTTGATGAAATCGTGTTGGTGGAGCCGGGCGATACCGGATCTAAATTTGGTGATGACAACTTCTTCGATTATGTAGTGGTGGAGGGATCGAAAGACGGGGGGGTTACCTGGACACCATTGGCCGATGGCTACAACTCGCGCGATCAGGCCGTCTGGCTCACAAAATTCAACAGCAGCAAGGACGGGGCGGCCCAACCCAATTCAACGGCTGTCGGTGATCCAACACTTTTTAAACCACGGACCATCAATATGCTTGACAATGGAAAATTTGTTGCAGGCAACGAAATTGTTGTTCGCTTCAGGTTATTTGCCGATCAGTTGGTGCATGGATGGGGATGGGCCATCGACAATTTGCGGATACAGATTGATGACACACCTCCCACTATCCTTCATAACCACATCGACATTTTTAACACGGTTACTTCTGTGCTGCCCATCACCTCCCATGTTTCGGACGATGGAGGTGTGGACAAACTTTTTATTGACTACAAAATAAACAGTGGCTCGATTACCACCGAAGAATTGCCCGTGACGGCCACCGTACAACAATACACACTCAACTTGGGCATCAATGGATTGCAGCCGGGCGATGTAGTGGAGTACCGTATCCGCTGCCGCGATGTTTCCGGCAATGAAGGAACATTGCCCGATGGTAATTTCTTTCGCGTGCCCGTTATAAATATAAGTGCGCCCGTTGCTCAGTATCTCTCCGATTTCAATACGGCAAACACCGATTTTGTTGGCAACTTTTTTTCAATCTCACAACCCACGGGGTTCGCCACAGGTGCCATCCACACTGCGCACCCCTATCCCAATGGGTTTGGACTTGTGGCCAGCACATCCAATTATGTGTATATGCTCACGAAACCCATCACCATCAGCGCAAGCAACCCGCATATTATTTTTGATGAGATCGCCATTGTGGAATATGCAGGCAGCGCGGTGAAAGATTTGGTCGTAGTTGAAGGCTCGAAAAACAATGGAACTACCTGGGAAACATTTTTGGAACCTTATGCAGCATTTGCCAACGCCAACTGGCAAAGTGCCTTCGACAATGGGATTAGTGTTGGTTCATCGCTATATAAACCAAGACTGATAAACCTTACCGCTTCGGGAAAATTTGTGGCCGGTGACAATGTGCTCATCCGGTTCAGGCTTACTGCCGATGGAATAAAAAACGGATGGGGCTGGGCCATTGATAACTTGAGCATTCAGGGTCCCGTTACCGGGATAGAAAAAATCAACGAGGCTGTGCTCACTATGTACCCCAATCCTGTAACGAATGGAACATTGACTGTTGCGCTTGCGCGGAATGGATCGGGCAGCACGGCCACAATTCAGATTATCAACAGCCTCGGCCAAATAATGATCACCGATCGGATAGAACTCATGGAGGACATAAACAAAAAAGAATACACGGTGGGCCAATGGCACGATGGGATTTATTTCTTGATTGTGGATTTTGATGATGGCACAAGGCTCGCAAGGAAATTTATAAAGTGGTTGAACAATTGAACCGGTTAAAAACCATGATCAAAAATCAACGCGCTAAATTTTCCATCTCCAAAAGCACAACCTATTTAAACTGCGCTTACATGTCGCCATTGCTCAAACGTGTGGAGCTGGCCGGCATCAAAGCCATCAAGGCCAAGCGCAATCCTTCGTTGATTTCTGGAAATGATTTTTTTACAGATACAAATCTGTTAAGAGAAGAGTTTGCCCGATTGATCAATGTAAACGATCCTACACGCATAGTCGTTATCCCATCTGTATCGTATGGCCTTGCCAACGTGGTGAACAACCTGAAGGTAAACTCAACTGAAAATATTATTGTGGCTGCAGAACAATTTCCCAGCAACTATTATCCCTGGCATCGCCTTTCGCAGGATACAGGAGTGAAAATAAAAATCGTGCAGCCTCCTGCCCAGCTTGTTGACCGTGGTAAACGGTGGAACGAAATGCTTCTGGAGGCTATCAATAAAAACACAAAAGCCGTTGCGCTGGGGCATGTGCATTGGGCCGATGGAACTATGTTTGATTTGAAAGCCATCCGTAAGAGGACAAAAGATGTGGGCGCGCTGTTGGTTATCGATGGAACACAATCGGTTGGCGCACTCCCTTTTGATGTTAGTATTTTTAAGCCCGATGCCTTGATCTGTGGCGGATACAAATGGCTGATGGGGCCTTACTCGTTGGGGCTTGCTTATTATGGTGAATACTTCAATGAAGGCAAACCGATTGAAGAGAACTGGATCAACCGGATGAACAGTGAGGATTTTGCGGGGCTTGTAAACTATCAGAACGAATATCAACCGGGAGCCTTGCGTTACGAAGTGGGTGAGCACAGCAATTTCATTCTGGTGCCCATGCTGTTGGCAGCACTAAAGCAAATCAATCAATGGAAACCAGAAAACATTCAGGAGTATTGTGAAAAAATCACACGGCTGCCCATTGAGAAACTTCGTGAGTCGGGTTTTTGGATCGAAGATGAGTTATATCGTGGACATCATTTATTTGGAATACGGTTTCCAAAAACCACTTCGGTCGATCGCATAAAAGCCACCTTGAAAAAAAATAATATTTCGGTTTCTTTTCGTGGAGATTCAATTCGGGTGGCTCCCCATGTTTACAATCAGGAGGCCGACCTTATGAAGCTGGTAAAAATCTTAACTGACTAATTGGGTGCATTTCAAAAAGACACGGTCGTGCTTCCAGTTTTAACCGACATTAAGCAATAGAGTTTGTGCGTGTACTGCATCTATACTTTGGGCTACCCGCCTGCCAAGCGATCGGGCAGGAAGCCCACTTCCTGCAGGTTATCAATTGCCACGGGCTTAAGCCTGCCTGTCCGGTAGGCAGGCCCGTGGCAATTGAC